>SXMI01000161.1 GCA_005777415.1 Actinomycetota bacterium
CAGCGGACCAGGTCCTCGAGGCGACCCGTCAGCACGTTGTGCTGCAGGCCCCCGAGACCGTCCGCACCGACGTCGGCGACGATGCCCATCAGGCGGCCACCTCGGTGCCGTCGGCGGCGCGGCCCTCGGTGCCGACGCGGCGGATCGTGCTCGTCGTCGTGCGCGCCGGCATGGAGCGCAGCGCCGAGCGGCGGGCCCGGACGACCGGCCCCCAGTCGAGCGCACCGTTGCGGATCAGGTAGAGGAACGACTCGAACACCGCCGCGGCGAAGATGCCGATCGCCACCAGGCCGAAGCCACCGAGCTGCTCGGCCACCATCGTGAACGGTTAGAAGAAGATGATCCCGATGTCGAAGACGATGAAGATCAGGGCGATCAGGAAGAACCGGACCGGGAACCGCTCGGGCGGGTCGGTCTGGTCGACGATGCCGCACTCGTAGGGCGCCACCTTGGCCTCGGTCGGCCGCCTCGGCTGCAGGAGGCTGGACGCCACGAAGCTCAATGCGGCGAACAACGCCGCGAGCACGATCATCGCCACGATCGGCAGGTACTGCCCCACGGTTCAGCGCACCTCGGCGGGCAACTCCGCCTGGGAGGGGTCCCACTCGTCGCGGACCTGCATCGCCCGCTTGTCCCGGTTGTGGAGCATCCAGACGAGCGCCGCGAACACGATGCCCGAGAAGAGCGTGAAGAGGAACGGGATGAGGCGACGTGTCCCCAGGTTCCGGAGCAGCACGACCGTCACCGTCTCGGCCTCCTCGTCGACCTTCGGCGGCGGCGGCGCCTCACCGGGGGCCACGATCTGCTCGGTGTTCTTCTGCACCGTCACGGCGGCGTACAGCGGCGGGTTCTTCGGCTGGAACACCGTGCTGACCCGACGCCAGGCCCGGTCGATGAGCGACCGTTCACCCTTGACGGTCTCGGGCTCGGCCGCCTCCTTGCCACCGAAGAAGAACACGTCCTTGACGGTGTAGGTCGAGGTCGACGTCGACTCGCCGAACGCCTTGTACTCGGCGAGCAGCGCATCGGAGGCCGCCACCGCGTCGCCACGGCGTGAGTCGGTCTCGGGCAGGATCCGCCAGCCGTCGAGCTGCTCGTCGAGCTGCTCCTTGAGCGACGGGGCCACGGTGACGGCGTCGGTCAGGGTCTGCGCGGTGAACCCCTCACCCTCGGACTCGGCGATCTGCTGGGCCAGCTCGGGGTTGGTCGCCAGGTAGTCGGCCAGGAAGGTCTGCGGATCGGGCAGGTCGGCCGAGGACGGGAGCCGTTCGACGACGTCGGTGGCCACGGCGTCGGCCCGGGTGAAGTTGACCTCCTTGGCGATCCACGACGGGTCCGCCCCACGCAGACCGATGCCGTACATCCACCAGATGAGACCCATGGAGAACATCCAGCCCATGAGGCCGGCCAGGGCGATGAGGAATCCGTTGCGGACGCCGGTGTTCGTCGCCAGCAGCAGGTAGACGGAACCGCACAGCACGACCACGCCCACGAGCACCACGAGGGCACCCCGGATGTTGGGGTCGAAGGCGATGGCGGAGAGGATCAGTGACATTCGGTTCCTCGCTGGGACGACGCGACCGGCCGGCTACTCGCCGGCGGTCCCCCGGTTGGCGGTGATGAACGTCGGCGACTCAGCGGTGCCGGCGATCGGGGACTTGACGGTGGAGTTGTTGGACAGGTTGCGCTCGTAGGTCACGATCGCCCAGACCTGCTCCGGGGCCAGCTGACCCTCCTTGCCCAGGTCGGGGACTCCCTCCTCGGCACGTCCGGTGTTCCGGTTCACGCCGAACCCGGGCATCTGCGGGTTGCCCTGCTTGCGGGAGAAGTAGATCTTCCCGGAGTCCATGCCCTTCCAGATCAGGTCGAAGTGCTGCTGCTCGGTGGCCTCCTTCTCGACACCGACCAGACTCGGCCCGAACGCTCCGTACTGGAGCCGCTCGAAGGGCTCCCAGGCCTTGCCGTAGTTGGCGCCGGCCACGTGGCAGCGGGCGCAGGAGTAGGACCCGGCGGCCAGCTCCTGGTTGTTGAAGAGGATCTCGCCGAGCTTGAGCTCGTCGCCACGGGAGAGCCGGTTGGCGTCGACCGGCTCGACGTCGCCGTTCGGCGCGACGTCGGCGTTCGACTTCCGGACGGCCATCATCCGCTCGTAGAGGTCCGAGTCGATCGACTTCACGAAGTCGTCGACCGTGAGGCGCATCTCCTCCACGGGGAGCTGCACCGACCACAGGTAGTCGATGATCTCGTCGATCTGCTGCGTGGTGAGCGGACCGCCACCCTCGGCACCCCAGGCGGCCATGGGCGAACCGGGCCGGCCGTAGTTGAGGATGTAGCGCACCTGCTCCTCGTCGTAGCGGTAGAGCACATTGTTCAGCGCCGGGGCGATCCAGTTCACCTGGGCGACGAAGCTGCCGCTCTGGTCGTTGATGACGTAGTTGGCGAGCCCGCCCACGCCGGCACCGCCGTGGCAGTTCACGCACTGGGCGCCGTTCTCGTACAGCTCCAGGCCGCGGCGGACGAAGGTCTCGTCGAAGGTCTCGACCGCGCCCTCCTGGCGGCCCGGCTCACCGAGCCAGTAGAGCGGCAGACCGACGGCGATGACGGCGAGCAGTCCCAATGCCGAGAAGAGCGCCACGTTCAGTCGCTTGCCCTCGAGCTCCTCGTCGGGGGTCCCGGGCCGGCGGTTCGCCGCCAGTTCGATCTCGGCGCCGACCTCGTCCCGGCCGGACCGGAGGTTCACGAAGAGCCAGATGATGAATCCGACGACGACGGCCGCCAGGACGACGAAGCCGATCGCGCGTTGTGTGGTTGCGAGGAGCATCAGGTTCCGGAGTTTCCTTCAGGTGGGTCGACGGTGCGAAATCGATCAGCCGCTGTGGCCGCCGGAGGCAGCGCCGATGCAGTTCGGGCCCTCAGCCTCCTGGCCGGTGGTGTTGGTGCCGATGGGCGGGCCCTGGACGACGGCGCCGGTGTTGACCACGAGCACGCCGCCGCTGACCTCGGTGGCGAAGCGGTCCATGCCTCGGGGAGCCGGACCGCCCTTCTTCTCGCCGGCCTGGTTGTACTGCGAGCCGTGGCAGGGGCACTCGAACCACTGCGAGCTCTTGCAGTCCGGGACACGACAGCCGAGGTGCGGGCACTTCTGGTACATCACGGCGATCCCCGCCTTGAGCGAGTTGAGGACCGGAGCGGAGTACACCTGCTCGGCCTTGGGCAGCGCCGACGACGGGTAGTTGGTCAGCCACATGCGGCCCTCGGGCTTGTAGAGGAATCCGCCGCCCTTCTCGATCTCGGCCTTCAGGTCTGCCACCGACCCGACCCGGAGCTTGGAGCCGAACCCGCCGCCGCCGGACGGCCACAGGAACCCGACGATCGCCACGCCGAAGGCCGTGATGCCCAGCCCGAAGGCGGCGATGACGCCCCGGTTGAGGAACTGCCGACGGGTCACGCCGTAGGTCTCGGGGTCCGGCGGGACGAACACGGCCGGAGGGGCGACGTCGTCGGTCGTGGCGACGGTGCCACCACCGACCCGCTCCAGGGCGGCCGACCGCTCGATCTCGGCGCCGGTCGGGGCGGCGACGACGGAGGCCACGGCCTCCTCCTTGCGGGCCGACCGGTCGCGCTGACGGGTCTCACGGGCCAGCGTGCCGGTGGCGCTGTCCACGTCGCGACGACGGATCGCACCCATGAGGGCGACCGCCGCCAGGGCGCAGATCACCAGGATGGCCAGGACGATGAAGAATCCACTCATTGTGCTGTCACCTCACAGTTCGAAGAAGAGGCCGTCGATCCACGGCAGGGTGAAGTTGAACCCCGGTCCACGGAAGAACGAGCCGATGATCACGAGCACCGCCCAGAACATCAGGAACAGCGTCATGAGCGAGACGGCGAACTTGCGATCCTCGGGCTTGTTGGACGGGTTCTTGTCCATGTAGGGCGCCAGGATCAGCAGGAAGATGCCCATACCGGGGATGGTCACGCCGGCGACCATCGGGTGGAACATCGTGAGCAGTTCCTGCAGGCCGAGGAAGTACCAGGGCGCCTTCGACGGGTTGGGCGTCTTGTTGAAGTCGGCCAGCTCAAGCAACGGGGCGTTGACGAACCAGGAGAAAAACAACAGGAACGCCGTGCAGGCGAGCGCTGCGACGAACTCGGCCACGATCAGGTGCGGCCACACGTGGACCTTGTCCTGGGGCTTGGCCTTCACGTCCTGGATGGACCCGGCCTTGACCACCGTCAGCAGTCGCTGGGTATGTCCACCCGGGCCGGCCGCCATGGGCGGACCGCCGGCTGCGACGACGGTCCCACCGGTCGGGGCCGTCGCCACGGCCGTCGCCGTGCCGCCACCGGACTCGGCGGCCGGCTCGTCGCCGCCCTCCGCCTTGCGGGCCTTGGCCGACTTGGATCGGGCCAGGAGGTGCGCCGGGATCCGGCTGTCGCCGCCCGAGGACGCCGCCGGCGCCTCGGCGGTCTCCTCGGCCGCGGGCTCGGGGGCCGCAGCCGCGGACTTGTCTCGTGCTGCCTTCGCTCGCTTGAGGAGGTGTTCGGGAACCTCAGTCATGTGCTCGATGCTCCAGGTTCAACGCGATCAGGTTCAACTCGATCGGGGCGGACGGGGGACCAGTCGTGATGGGCCGCTCAGAGCGGTCCGGAGATACCGCCATCCTTGCGTACCCGCCAGAAGTGGATGGCCATGAAGATGACGGTGATGAACGGGAAGAAGAGGACGTGGAGGACGTACCATCGCAGGAGCGTGTCCGTGCCGATCTCGGCCCCGCCGAGCAGGACGAACCGGACCTGCGATCCGAACACCGGCGTGTAGCCCATCATGTTCGTCCCCACGGTCACCGCCCAGAGGGCCAACTGGTCCCAGGGCAGCAGGTAGCCGGTGAACGAGAGCAGCAGGGTGAGGGTCAACAGCACCACGCCGATGACCCAGTTGAACTCCCGGGGCGCCTTGTAGGCGCCGTGGTAGAAGACCCGGGCCATGTGCAGGAACACCGACAGCACCATCAGGTGGGCGCCCCATCGATGCATGTTCCGCACCAGCAGCCCGAAGGTGACCGAGGTCTGGAGCGTGTAGATGTCGTCCCAGGCCTGGGCCGCCGTCGGTCGGTAGAAGAACATCAGGAAGATGCCCGTCACGGTGAGCACGATGAAGAGGAAGAAGCTCAGGCCACCGAGGCAGAGCGTGTAGCTGACCTTGACCGCGTGCCGCTTCACCTTCACCGGGTGGAGGTGGTAGAGGACGCTGTTCATGATCACGTAGGACCGGTTCCGGGGACTGTCGGAGTAGCCCTTCCGGAAGATGGATCCGGGCCGGAAGATGGAGTTCCAGGCCTGCGAGCCCTGGACCGAGTCCGTCAGCTGGCCGATCTTGTCCTGGACCTTCGTCTTCGGGGATCCCTGCATGGTCTTCGCCATCGATCGCTCCCTGTTGCGTCGCTGTCGTCTGCGCTGTCGGTCGTGTGTCTGTCGGTCGTGTGTCTGTCGGTGCCGGCTCAGCCGAGGCGCATGCCGTAGCCGTAGCCGTGCGTGGAGGTGCGCTGGTGGAGGTCGCCGGCCGCCGCCGGGTCGCCCACCTTGCCCAGGATGATGACCCCGGTGGGGCACCGGTCGACGCAGAGCGCACAGCGGGTGCACACGTCGTCGTCGATCAGGAACACCACGTGGTCGGACGGGTCGGTGCCGGGGCGGTCCACCCCGACCGCTTCGTCGATGGCCCCCGGCGTCACCATGTGGATGCACTTCCAGGGGCAGATGTCCACGCAGCCCTCGCACATGATGCACTCGGACTGGTCGATGTGGATGAACTGCTTGGGCTTGACGGCCTTGGCCAGGTAGTCGGCGTCGACCTCCTGGAGCACGTAGTCGTCCACGAACTCCGGCATCGGCGGATTGGCGTCGGTGGTGGTCATCGAACTGCTCCTCAGGCCCGCTTCATGAGTGGTCGGCCGTAGGTCGAGGTCGGTTCCAGCGCCGCCTGTTGCTCGGCGCGCTCACCCCGCTTCTGCCACCAGGACCACATCCACATCTGACCGCCCAGGAACACGACGTAGATGAGCGTGGCGATGATGTCGCGGAACACCTGGGCCGACACCTGGATCGGGAAGACCTCGAGCAGCGAGCCGCCCGGTCCCAGCCAGATGGTGTCGGGCCGCCAGTTGAGCTCCGAGTCCGCCCAGGTCAGCCAGTGGTGGGGCACGACCCCGTAGATCCAGAAGAGCACGAAGAAGATGTAGGTCCCGCCGAGGATCGCCTCACCCCAGGTGAGCGGGGTGCCCACCGGACGGCGCTTCGCGTACGGGAAGATCGGAGCGACCATCACCACCGTCAACAGCAGCGATACCAGGAACGCAACCACTCTGTGCCTCCGCTCGTGAAACTTCTCACAAGATACTCCGACCGGACGTTCGCCGGGAACGCGGGTGGATGCGGGAGGGTCTACCACCTCCCCGGCGCTCTGGCACATTCCCATCACCCGCTCACGCATCGGTCGATGACCCGGACCCGACCCGCCCCGGAGGTCCCGGCCGGTGGCCGGCGCCGGGTCCCGCAGAGCTTGGTGGCGGGTGTCCGCGTCGGCGTAGAGTGACGGCGCTGTTCCCGACGTCCCCGATCCGCTGCGGAGGCCGCGTTGACTGAAGTTCCCGAGCACCTGCTGGCCCGGAGCCGAGCGCGCCGAGCGGCGCTGTCGGGCGGAGGTGGCGACGAGGCCGCCGCCCCGGCCGCAGTGGAGCCGGCGGCGTCGGCGGCACCCGCCAAGCAGGACGACGCCCCCGCAGCAGCTGCGCCTGCCGTGGCGGCTGCCGCAGCCCCGGCGGCGATCGAGCCGACACCCCCGTGGGTGGATGCGGCGAACAAGCGGAAGAAGATCCCGTTCTGGGCGGTGCCCGTCCTGGCGATGCTCCCGTTCTGGGCGGTGCTCTACGCGCTCACGCTCGATCCGCCGACCCCCAAGGACTCGCCCGTGACGCTCGGCGACGAGGTGTACGCGAACAAGGGCTGCGCCGGGTGCCACGGCGCCGGTGGCGGGGGCAACGGCAACATCCCGGCCCTCATCGGCGACACGGCGGTGACGAAGGTGTGGCCGACGCCCGCCAAGCAGGTGGCCTGGATCGCCCTGGGTTCGGACGGCTGGAAGGCCGCCGGCCAGACGACCATGGAGAACGGACTGCCCGTCAAGGGCGGCATGCCCGGCTGGTCGACCTCGCTCGACCCCGAGGAGATCATGGCGGTCACGCTCCACGAGCGGATCCTCAACAACGAGGAGTTCGACGCCGAGGTCTGGTCCAAGGACTTCGCCGCCACCATGGAGGAGTTCGTTCCCGACCAAGCCGCGGAGTACGAGAAGGTGCTCGAGGAGTGGACGGCCGAGCCCCCGGTGTGACCGGGGACGAGGAACCACCACCTCGGGCGGCCCCGGCCGTCCCGCCGCTCGGTCGGCTGCTCGTCCTGGCCGTCCTGCTGGTCGGGCTCGTGGTGGGCGGCTGCCTGGTCATCACCGGCGGTGCCGACGATCCGGCGGACACGACGCTGCCGAGTCGACCCACCTCGACGCTCCCGCTCGGTGACCTCTCGATCACCGGCATCGAGTCGCTCAGCGGGATCGACGTGCCGGAAGGTGCCGCCGACTACCTGAGCGCCCGACTCGACGGCGACCGCCAGCTCGACGTCACCTTCACGATCACACCCGAACAGCTCGCCGGCTTCATCTCGTCCTCCGGCCTGCCGCCGGTCACCGACGGCAACCGGGTGATCCTCCACTCGTCGCCGCTGTGGAAGCTCAACCCCGGCACGCCGATCAGCGGGGTGGCCGACCTGCGGGAGGGCATCAACCGGGCCGTCGAGGTCACCCCCGAGGGGGACCGGCTCCGCGTGCGGGTCACCCTGCAGGCGGTCTGACCCGCATCACCCCACCGGGTCGCGGTTCCTCCATCGGCTGCGGAGCCGGTCGATCACGCCCCGGTGCTCCGGACGGGGCTGCGGGTCGATCCCACGGAAGTGCTGGACGATCGCCTTGACGGCCCCCGTGATCGGGACCGCGAACAGGGCGCCCGGAATGCTGGCCACGGTGAGCCCCACGATCGTCGCCAGCATGGTGACCGGCGCCGACAGGCTCACCGCCCGACCGACGATCGTCGGCTGCAGCAGGTGGTTGGTGGCGAGCATGATCACGAGGAACGAGACGATCATGACGAGCCCCGGGACGATCCCGGCGGTCAGGCCGACCAGCGCCACGAGCACGAAGCCGAGCAGTCCACCGATCTGCGGGATCAGGGAGGTGACCGCGGCCCAGACACCGAGCACCGGGCTGAGCGGCACGCCGGCCACGAGTGCGAACGAGGTCACCCACACCCCGTTGATGAGGGCGATGAGCAGGCTGCCCGCGAAGTACCGGGCGACGACCTCGTAGACGAGGCGGCCCACGACGTCGAGCCGGGGCCGGCCCTCCGGCGGCGCGGTCCGGCGGACCTGCGACACCAGTCGCGGACCGTCGTAGAGGACGGCGAGCACGAGCACGAGGCTCAGCAGCGTCACGCCGACCCCGACACCGATGTCCTCGGCGAACCGGGTGAGGTCGGCGTCGGTCGAGCGCAGCTTCTCGGGGATGGAGGCCAGGAACTCGCTCACCCGCCCCGGGGCGTCGACCTCACGGAACCATCCACCCACCAGCGGCAGGTCGGTGAGCGACCGGGCGGTCTCCGGCAGATCCGTGCCGAGCGACCGTGTCTCACGGACCAACTGGGGGCCGGCGATCGCTCCGAAGGCCGTGACCCCGAGCACCAGCCCGAGCCCGACCGCCGACACGGCGGTGCCCCGCCCGATCCGTCGACCGCCCGGCCGCCAGCGCTGCAGCGCGGACACGACAGGGTCGAGCGCCAGCGCCACGAACACCGCCACGACGATCAACAGGACCTCGCTCGAGGCGATGACGACGACCGTCGCCACGAACCCGACCGCCACGACGGCGGCGACCGCCCAGACGACGGTGCGCCAGTCCAACTCGACCGTCACGGTCCGGGCCGACGGGTCCCCCGGTTGGCCCGGATCCCGCTCGTCCGCCACGGGTCGAGCCTAGGCTCGGCCGATCGACGACCTGCGTGATGCCGCCGCTCCCACGAGCGGGCCCGCCGAGCTCGACCTGGTCCGGGTCCGACTCAGCCCGGGCTCCATCGTTCGAGCGGTGCTGGTCCTGGCCGGTGCCGTGCTGCTCGGGACGTTGGCACTGCGCGCCGTGCACCCGCTGGTCTCGTTCCTCGAGGCGGCGGTGATCGCGGCGCTCGCCCGACCGGCCGTGGTGCGCCTCGGTCGTCGGATCCCGCAGTGGCTGGCGGTCCTGGCCCTGACCGGCGTCGCCCTGCTCGTCGTGGCGGCCCTCGGCGCACTCGGATTCAGCGAGCTCCGCAGCGAGACGAGCCGCTTCGCCGAACAGGCGCCCCGGGCCGCCGCCGACCTGGAGGCCAGCGGCCCGTTCGGAGGGCTCCTCCGGGACATCCGGTTCTCCGATCAGGTGGGGCAGACCTCGGCCCAGATCGCCCGGGCCTTCGACCTGAGCGGCTCGGACCTGCCCGGTCTGGCGACGGCCGTCGGCGGACGTCTGTCGTCGGCGTTCATCGTGTGGGTCCTGGCGGTCATGCTGGTCTTCGCCGGTCCGACGATGGTCGACGGCGGGATCGGGCTGCTCGGTCCGAGGAGCAGACCGATCGCCCGTCGCGTCCTGCCCGACGCCTACCGCGACACCCTCCGGTACCTGGGGTTCACCTCGCTGCGGGCCGTCACCGTCGGCACGATCGTCACCGTCGTCGCACTCGCGCTCGGTCTGGACATGCCGGCGCTCCTGGGTGTGGTCGCCGCCCTGCTGGCCTATGCCCCGCGTCTCGGGATCGTCGCCGGGTTCCTCCCCGTGGCGCTGCTCGCCGCCGTCGACGGTACGTCCGCCCCGGTCGCGATCGTCGGGCTCGCGCTGGTGCTGCAGACGATCGACGTGGTGGTCGTCCAACCCAGGATCGACGCCGGGTCCGTTCGGGTCGGCCTGCTGGTCACGCTCGTGTCGATCCTGCTCGGAGCGGGCCTCTACGGGGTGGTCGGGGTGTTCGTGGGACTCACGCTGGGGTGCCTCCTGGTGGCGACCCTGGTCCGGATCGACGCGGTCCAGGACGCTGCGCTCCAGGACGCCGTGACCTGAACGCGGCCAGGCCGCGGTCGGTGGCGCCGGCCACCCGCGACGTCACCGAGTCGACCAGGGTGACCGGCCGTCCACCGGCCACCAGGTCGTCGAGCACCGCCTCGAGGTCCTCATCGACGTCCGCCAGGTAGGCCCGACGCGCCGCCGCCACGCCGACCCCACCCGCGAGGGCGACGGGAACTCCCACCCAGGCCCACGGGATCCACTCGACTGCGGCGACGCCGGCCGTGACCACGCCCGTGGCCGCCACCGTCGTGGCGCCGGCCGCCGCAGTCACTCGGCTCGCTGAGGTGTCGACGCTCAACACCACGAGGCAACGGCCGTCACCGACGGCCACCACGGAGGCGACGAGGCGACGAACCCGGGCGAGGCGCTCGCCTCCCCGGGCCGCCCGCACCGTCCGCTGGACGATCGCCGCGGGATCGCTCCGCCGGGCATAGACGGCCCGGTCCGACTCGCGCCGGACCCGCCGCAACACCCGACCCAGGCGCATCCACGCGTCGAGTCGCTCCAGCGCCTCATCGGGCGACCCCTCGACCACCCGGGCCACGACCACCCGATCCGGGCCGAGCCACCGGTCGCCGGCCCGCGTCCCGTCGGCCAGCAGGCCGACCCGTTCCTCGGCGAGTGCCCGTTCGATCTCGGTGCGGTCCATCCCGAGTTCGTCGGCTGCGGCGAGCAGCGCCGCCACGCTGAGCCCGTCGTCGTCGGCTGCGGACTCGGACAGCGCAACCGCCCGACGGATGACCCGCTCGGCCGCGTCCCGGTCGATGCGCTCCGAGCGGTTCGGCTCGGGCTGCGGGGCGCGGCGTTCCGCACGGCCGGGCTCCGGGTCGGCCGCCCGGCTGGACTCCCCCGTCGGCGCCGTTCCGGTGGTGGTGGCGTGCTGGGCTGCGCCGGGACGTGACGTCACCTCCCCAGCCTAGGGACGCGACTCGATCCCTGTCCCTCGCGCGGGCCGTCAGTCGGTGACCATGACGGCCGCGACCTCGTGGGCCGCCCCGATGACGAGCTCGAGGTCCTCGTCGGTGTGGGCCAGCGACGGGAACATGACCTCGTACGGTCCGGGGGCCAGGGCCACGCCCCGGTCGAGCATCCCGTGGAAGAACTCGGGGTAGCGACCGGCGGCGACGGACCCGGAGGCACCGTCGAAGTCCACCGGGCGGTCCGTGCCGAAGAACAGCCCGACGAGGGGGCCGAACCGAGGCACCACGGCGGGGACCCCGGCGGCGTCGAACGCCAGCTGCAGCCCGGTCGCCAGCGCCGCTGCGGTCGACTCGAGCCGCTCGTACGCCGGCTCGTCGAGCAGCGACAGGACGGTGGAACCGGCGGCGGTCGCCACCGGGTTCCCGGACAGCGTGCCCGCTTGGTAGACGGGCCCGAGCGGGGCGATCGAGGACATCACCGCGGCCGACCCGCCGAAGGCTCCCATCGGCAGACCACCACCGATGACCTTGCCGAAGCACCAGACGTCGGGCCGGACGCCGAGGCGCTCGCTCGCACCGCCCCGGCCCACCCGGAACCCGGTGATCACCTCGTCGAACAGGAGCAGGGCACCGACGCGGTCGCACTCGGCCCGGAGCCCCTCGAGGAACCCCGGCACGGGCGGCACCAGACCCATGTTGGCGGCGACCGGCTCCACGCAGACGACGGCCACCTCGTCGTCGAGCCGGGGCACCACGTTGTAGGGGACCACGATCGTGTCGGCGACCGCACCGGGGGTGACACCGGCGGAATCGGGCTCGGCCGAGGTGCCGAGCACACCCTCGGCCACACCCGACCCGGCGGCGGCGAGCAGCGCGTCGGAG
>SXMI01000162.1 GCA_005777415.1 Actinomycetota bacterium
CACGCTCGACGAGGCGCGCGCCATCGTCGAGCGGATCGGCTACCCGGCGCGGGTCCGGCCGTCCTACGTGCTGGGCGGACGGGCCATGGAGATCGTCTACGACGCCGACGGGCTGACCTCGGCCTGGCGGGCGATCACCGCCGACGGCTCTCTGGGCCGTGAGGGCGGTCTGTCGGCCGAGCGTCCGGTGCTCGTCGACCGGTTCCTGGAGGACGCGACCGAGGTCGATGTCGATGCCATCCGCGACCACACCGGCGAGGTGATCATCGGTGGGATCATGGAACACGTCGAGGAGGCGGGGGTCCACTCGGGGGACAGCGCCTGCGTGATCCCGCCCGTCGGACTGTCCACGGCCACCGTGGCGGTGATCGAGGACGCCACGCGCTCCATCGCCGAGGCGCTGGGGGTCATCGGCCTCATCAACGTGCAGTTCGCCGTGAAGCGGGTGGGCGACGGGGTCGACGGGGCAGGTCAGGTGTTCGTCATCGAGGCGAACCCCCGGGCGTCGCGCACCGTCCCGTTCGTGGCGAAGGCCACGGGCGTGCCGTTGGTGAAGGTGGCCGCCCGGGTGATGTGCGGCGCCACGCTGCAGGAGCTGCGCGACGCGGGCGTGCTCGTTCCGCCGTCGCCCGGTACCCACGTGGCGGTCAAGGAGGCCGTGCTCCCCTGGAGCCGGTTCCCGGACGTGGATGCCCTCCTCGGACCCGAGATGCGCTCCACGGGCGAGGTCATGGGGATCGACGCCACCTTCGGGATGGCCTTCGCCAAGTCGCAGCTCGCCGCCGGCGACCGCATGCCCCAGTCCGGGACCGTCTTCATGTCGCTCGCCGACCGGGACAAGCCCGTCGGGCTGCGGGCGGCCCGTCGGTTCCACGAGCTCGGCTTCGAGCTCGTCGCCACGGCCGGGACGGCCGCCCACCTGCGGGCCGAGGGGATCCCGGTCGCCGAGGTCGTGGCCAAGGTCCAGCGGGCCGAGGGTGACCCGGATGACGGACTCGACGGTGTCGAGCTGATCGAGAGCGGTCGCATCGACCTGGTGGTGAACAGCCCACGCGGTCGGGGGCCACGGGCCGACGGGGCCCATCTCCGCCACGCCGCCGGGAGCGCCGGGATCCCGCTGCTCACCACGGCGGCGGCCGCACTGGCCGCGGCGAACGGTCTGGCGGAGTGGACGACGCAGGACCTCGGCGTCCGGAGCCTCCAGTCGTTCCATGCCGATCCCGGCCCTGCGGCCGGCGGTGCCGATCCCGGCCCTGCGGCCGGCGGTGCCGATCCCGGCCCTGCGGCCGGCGAGCCGTGAGGCCCCGCCGGCGTCGGCACGCCCGTGTCGGTGGTGTCGATCTCCGGACCTCGGTCGGTTCGGTGGAGTTGGCCAACCCCGTGGCGACGGCCTCGGGCACGGCGGGCCACGGCGCCGAACTGTCCGACTTCGTGGATCTGGCTCGACTCGGCGCCGTCGTGGTCAAGTCCCTCGCCTCGGAGCCCTGGACCGGCAATCCCGGCCCTCGGGTGCACGCCACCACCGGCGGGATGCTCAACAGCGTCGGACTCCAGGGCCCGGGCGTCGCCGCCTGGCGACGGGACTCCCTGCCCGAGTTGATCGACTCGGGCGCGACGGTGGTCGCCAGCATCTGGGGGCGGAGCGTCGACGACTACGCCGCCGCGGCGGTCGCACTCGCGGACTGCCCGGCACAGGTCGTGGCGGTGGAGGTGAACCTCTCGTGTCCCAACCTGGACGGCGGTCTGCACCTGTTCGCTCACGACCCGGAGGCATCGGCGGCCGTCGTCACCGCCTGTGCGGCCGCCGGTCGTCCGCTGTGGGCGAAGCTCAGCCCCAACACCGACCGCCTCGTCGAGGTGGCCGCAGCCGTGGCCGAGGCCGGCGCGGAGGCGGTCACGCTCGTGAACACGCTGCTGGGTCTGGTCCTCGACACCGAGACGCGCCGACCCGTGCTGGGCGGCGGTGGCGGCGGACTCTCCGGCCCGGCGATCCACCCGGTCGCGGTCCGTGCGGTCCACACGGTGCACGATGCACTGCCGGAGCTGCCGATCGTGGGCGTCGGCGGGGTGGCGAGCGGCGTCGATGCGGTGGAGTTCCTGCTGGCGGGCGCCTCTGCCGTTCAGGTCGGGACGGCGACCTTCGCCGATCCGCGTGCGGTTGAGCGGGTCCTGGACGAGCTGACATCGTGGTGCGTCCAGCACGGCGTGGCTACGGTGAGCGAGTTGATCGGAGGAGCGCATGGTTGACGCAGGGGCCCCGAGTGGGACCGAGGCGGAGGTGAGCGATGAGGTCCGCCGTCGACTGGCGCTGGTCCTCGACGTGGACGACCTCGTGGCGGCGAACCGCCTGGCTGCATCGCTGGTCGACTACTTCGGCGTCGCCAAGGTCGGCCTCGAGCTGTTCAGCGCCGCCGGACCCGACGCCATCGGGTCACTGCGTGACCTGGGCTACCAGGTGTTCCTGGACCTGAAGATGTGGGACATCCCGACGACGGTGAACCGGTCCTGTCGGGTGCTGGGTGCCCTGGGGGTGGAGTACCTCACGCTCCACGCCATGGGTGGCATCGACATGTTGCGGGCCGGGGTCGAAGGTCTGGCCGAGGGTGCGGACCGCGCCGGACTCCCGGCGCCGTGCGCGCTCGGCGTGACGGTGCTCACCAGTGACGACTCGGCCCCCGACCACGTGGTGCCGAACCGGGTCCGGGTGGCGGTGGAGGGCGGCTGCGGTGGCCTCGTGCTCGCCGCCTCGGACCTGCAGACCGCCTGGGACCTCGCGCCACGGCTCAAGCGGGTCGTGCCGGGGATCCGTCTGCCCGGGGCGGAGCTCAACGATCAGGCCCGGTGGGCGACCCCTGAGGAGGCGGCCGCCAACGGAGCGGACCTGCTCGTCATCGGCAGGACCGTCACGCACGCCGATGATCCGGTCGCCGCGGCGGCTGCGGTCGCCGCCGCGATCTGAACACGGTGGGTCCGCCGAGCGCCGACGAACTGCACCGGGCCGCCCTCGACTGGGCCGCTGCCGTCCGTGCGGATCGGGCGGACCTCGCCGATCGACTGGGTTCGGGTGAGCTCCCGCTCGGCGACTGTCTGGTTGCGGCGTCCGGCGCCAGCTGGGGTCGCACGACCGTGCTGTTCATCCTGGAGTCGTTGCCCGGGGCGAGGAAGTCCGACACCCGCCGGGCGCTGAGCCGGCTCGACATCGATGGCGCCCTGGCGGTGGCCGACCTGACCCCGGCGCAGCGGGGGCGACTCCTCGCCGAGTTCCCGTTGGATCTCCCGGCGGGCCGACCGTGACCGCCGGCGTGCTCCCGCCCGGTGCGGCTGTCGTGGTGGTCTCCGGGCCCGGTGGCGTCGGGAAGGGGACGATCGTCGAACGACTGGTGGCCTCGGACCCGGGCCTGTGGTTGTCGCGTTCGTGGACGACGCGCCCGCGCCGGGAGGGGGAGTCACCTGACGCCTACCACTTCACATCGCGGGCTGACTTCGAGGCGCACGCCGCCTCCGGGGGGTTCCTCGAGTGGGTGTCGTTCCTCGACTACCTGCAGGGGAGTCCGCTCCCGGATCCGCCCCCGGACCACGACGTGCTGTTCGAGATCGACGTCCACGGCGCCGAGCTGGTGCGGGGCCGTTATCCGGATGCGCTCCTGATCTTCATTGAGGCCCCCGACGCGGCGACCCAGGAGTCCCGTCTGCGTGGCCGGGGCGACGACGACGACCGGGTTGCGCAGCGTCTGGCGAAGGCGGCCGAGGAGTCGGAGGTCGCCGACCGGCTGGGGATGGTGCGAGTCGTCAACGACCACCTCGATGACGCGGTCGAGGAGGTGCGTCGGTTGATCGATGGGGCTCGACGACTCGCCCGGGGGCGGCGGCCCGCCCCCTGAGGGGTGGGCCCACGGCGGCTCTGCTACCATCTCCGGGTCCCAGCGGGCCGCTTCGGCGGCCCTCTCGGGAGTCACCGCACACCAGCACTGGAGCAAGCGTGGCCGAGAGCACGAACTCGATGATGTCGCCCCCCGTGGAGGAGCTGCTCGGCCGTGCCGGGTCGAAGTTCTCCCTCGTGACCCTCGGCGCCCGCCGGGCCCGGGACATCAACACGTACTACAACCAACTCGGTGACGCCCTGGGGACCGTGGTCCCCCCGCAGGTGACCTCCACCGCCCGCAAGCCGCTGTCGATCGCCTTCGAGGAGATCGATGCGGACAAGATCGAGGGCGTCGGCGGCGCCACGGGGAAGGAGATCCCCGAGTCGCTCCGCCCCGTCACCGTGGTGGAGGGCGAGTTCGGACTCGAGGAGGCCCTCCCCACCGGCCCGGTCGAGGCCGAGGACTGAGCGGGACGTCCACGGTGTCGGCGCTCGCCGGCCGTCGCATCGTCCTCGGCGTCTGCGGCGGGATCGCCGCGTACAAGGCGATCGAGGTCTGTCGTCGGCTCGTCGACGACGGTGCGCACGTCGTGCCCGTCATGACGGAGTCGGCGACCAGGTTCGTCGGTCAGGTCACGTTCTCCGCACTGGCGTCGGAGCCGGTCCGGACCTCCCTCTGGGACGAGGACGACCCGATCCCGCACACGCACCTGGGCCAGTCCGCCGATCTGGTGCTGGTCGCCCCGGCGACGGCCCGACTGCTCGCGTCGCTGGTCTCCGGCTACTCGCACGACCTGTTGACCAACACCCTGCTCGCCACGCGAGCGCCCGTCGTGGTCTGTCCCGCGATGCACACCGAGATGTGGGAGCACCCGGCGGTCCGCGCCAACGTCGACACCCTCCGCTCCCGGGGCGTGGTCGTCGTCGACCCCGAGACCGGACGGCTGGCGGGCGGTGACGTGGGGGCCGGGCGACTGGCGAGCCCGGAGCGCATCGTGGCGGCCGTGGAGGGCGTGCTCGGACCGGGAACGAAGGACCTGGCCGGGTTGCGCGTGCTGGTGACCGCCGGGGGGACCCGGGAGCCGATCGATCCGGTGCGGTTCCTCGGGAACCGCTCCTCGGGCCGACAGGGCCATGCGCTCGCCGACGAGGCCGCCGCTCGCGGCGCCGAGGTGACCCTGGTGACGACCACCGGACTGCCGGTGGGTCCGGAGGTCCGGGTCGTGGGCGTCACCACCGCCGACGAGATGCACCAGGCGGTGGTCGAGCATGCGGACCGGGCCGACGTCGTCGTGATGGCGGCGGCCGTGGCCGACTTCACACCGGTCGCTCCGGCGGCGAGCAAGCTGAAGAAGGCCGATGGGGTCCCGCTGGTCGAGCTGCGCCCGACCGTCGACATCCTCGCCGAGCTCGGACGCGATCGCCGCGAGGGCCGGACGGTGGTCGGTTTCGCGGCCGAGACCGACGACGTCGAACAGCACGCCCGGTCCAAGATCGAGTCCAAGGGTGCCGACCTGCTCGTCGTGAACGATGTGTCCGCCGCCGGGGTGGGCTTCGAGCACGAGACCAACGAGGTCCGGATCCTGGACCGGTCGGGGGGCGTTCGCCACGTCCCGCTCACCAGCAAGTCTAAGGTGGCGGCCGCTGTGCTCGACGCCGTGGTCGAGATCCGCACCGGCGGACGTCTCGAACAGGTCGGCTGAGGCCCGCCGGGCAGCAGCGGGCCCCCAGGGGCCAATGGATGTCCCGCGTGCGCGGGAGACGAACACCACCGTGCGACGGTGGCCAACAGGGAGCGAAGATGACCAAGTGGACGTTCACCTCGGAGTCCGTGACCGAGGGACACCCGGACAAGATGGCCGACCAGATCTCGGACGCCATCCTCGACGGGATCCTGGCCCAGGACCCGGCGGCCCGGGTGGCCTGTGAGACCTTCGTGACGACCGGTCTCGCCATCGTCGGCGGTGAGATCACCACCTCGGCCTACCTCGACATCCCGGGGACCGTCCGGAAGACGATCTGTGAGATCGGCTACGACAACGAGAGCTTCGGCTACGACGGTCACACCTGCGGCGTGATGGTCGCCATCGATCCGCAGTCGCCCGACATCGCCCAGGGCGTGGACGACTCCGAGGAGGTCCGCTCCGGCTCCGCAGGCGAGGAGGACGACCTCGACAAGCAGGGTGCAGGCGATCAGGGGATGATGTTCGGCTACGCCTGCGACGAGACCGACGTCCTGATGCCGATGCCGATCAACGTCGCCCACCGGATGGCGGAGCGGCTCGCCGAGGTCCGCAAGGCCGGGACCATCCCCTACCTCCGCCCCGACGGGAAGACCCAGGTCACCTTCGACTACGAGGGTGGTCGCCCCGTCGCCCTCCGGACGGTCCTCATCTCGACCCAGCACAACGACAACATCGACCGTGACCGGGACATCCGCCCCGACCTGATCGAGCACGTGATCAAGCCGGTCGTCCCCGAGCAGTTCGCCGATGACGACTACGAGGTGTTCGTGAACCCGACCGGCCGGTTCGTCATCGGCGGTCCGGTGGGCGACGCCGGCCTCACGGGGCGC
>SXMI01000163.1 GCA_005777415.1 Actinomycetota bacterium
CGACTACCCGTCCTTCGAGGCGTCGGTCGCCACCGTGTTCGACCACGCCGACGTGGCTGCGACGCTCGCCCGCAATGGTCGGGCCTACTCGCTGGTCGAGTTCGACTGGGGTCGAGTGGCCGAGGGCTGGGAGCGGGTCGTCGCCGAGGCCGGGGCGTCGGCCCGGGCGCGCCTCGGCGCAGCCGGTGTGGCCGGTGTGACCGGCGCGGCTGGACACCCTGCGGACGGACGGACGAAGGTGTCGTCGTGACCGACCCGAACGCGTCCGCCGGCGCCCGGTCCCTGGCGCTCCGCGTCCTGCGGCGACTGGCCCGTCCGGTGCGGGACCTGCAGGACGAGTCCGCCCGCCTGACGGAGCGCCAGGAGGTGCTCTCCGCCCAGGTCGAGCAGGTGGTCCGTGTCAACGAACGGCTGGTGGCCCACCAGGACCGCTTCGTCGAGGAGTTGCGGGCCTCCTACGGCGAGCTCGAACGCGCCGCCGAGGGCATGCGGTCCATCGTCGACGCCCTGGGCGCGACCGGGAACGAGGCCGACGCCGGGCCGGCGCTGCGCCGGGCGCTCGAGTCGGCGCTGAGCGATGCCGCGGACGCGGTGGCCGCCCGACTCGGTGCAATCGACCGGTCCCTGGCCGACCTCCGGAGCGCCGACCGGCTCACCCAGGCGATGGTCGAGCGCCTCGACCGGGAGGGCGGCGCCGAACCCGGCACCGGGCCCCGCGCAGCAACGTGGTCGGGTCCGGCTGACGTGACCTCGCCGCTCCGGTCCTTCGAGCACCCGGCACCCGGGTTCGATCTGCTGTACCGGGCGTTCGAGGACCGCCACCGGGGCCCGGTCGAGCGGATCCACGACCGGCAGCGCGAGGACTACCTGAAGCTGCTGGCCGAACTGCCGAACGAGGACCTTCCGGTGGTGGACCTGGGGTGTGGTCGGGGCGAGCTCGTCGAGCTCCTCGGTCACTCCGGCCTCCTCGCGCTCGGCGTCGACGCGAACCTGGGGCAGCTCGTGGACGGTGGTTCCGCCGAGTACGTCGAGGCGGACCTGTTCGACTGGCTCGATACCCGTCCCGACGGATCCTGTCGTGCGGTCTGCGCCCTCCACGTCGTCGAGCACCTTCCGCTCGACCTCCAGGTGCGGCTGGTGTTCGAGGCCCGCCGGGTCCTGGCCCCGGGCGGGCTGGTGATCCTCGAGACTCCCAACGTCCAGAGCCTGGCCGTCGGCGCGTCCTCGTTCTGGGTCGATCCCACCCACGAGCGCCCCGTGCACCCGGCCTTCCTCACGTTCCTCCTCGAGGAGGCGGGGCTGGTGGAGGTCACCACGACCTTCCTGCACCCGGCCCCGCTCGCGCTGACCGGGCCCGACCAGGTGGCCGCCCTCGTCGACGACCTGAACGGCCTGCTGCTCGGTCCGGGTGACGTGGCGGTCTCGGGTCGTCGCTGATGAACCCGGTCGGCATCGTCGACGCCGGATCCGGGGAGGCCGCCGGGCGGCGGACACGCAAGCTCGTGATCCAGGTGCCCTGCCTGAACGAGGCCGAGACCCTGCCGGCGACCCTGGCGGATCTGCCGAGGTCGGTCGAGGGGTTCGACTGCGTGGAGTGGCTCGTCGTCGACGACGGGTCCACCGACGACACGAGCGAGGTCGCCCGGGCCCACGGGGTCGACCACGTCGTGCGGTTCCCGGTCAACCGGGGTCTGGCCGCCGCCTTCCTGGCGGGCCTCGACACCGCCCTGCGGGCAGGCGCCGACGTCGTGGTCAACACCGACGCCGACAACCAGTACGACGCGTCCTGCATCCCCGACCTGGTGGCACCCATCCTGTCCGGCCGGGCGGACCTGGTGGTGGGGGAGCGGCCCATCGAGGAGATCGAGGAGTTCTCGGCGACCAAGAAGCGGCTCCAGCGACTGGGCAGTGCGATCGTCCGGGCGGCCAGCGGCACCGACATCCGTGACGCCGCCTCGGGGTTCCGGGCCTTCAGCCGTGACACGGCGCTGCAGTTGCAGGTGCTCGGCCGGTACTCCTACACCATGGAGACCCTCGTCCAGGCGGGCTGGCAGGGGCTCGACGTCGTGGGGGTCCCGGTCCGGGTGCACCCCTCCACGCGGCCGTCGCGGCTCGTCCGGAGCGTCCCCCAGTACCTGTGGCGCTCCGCCCAGACGATCGTCCGGAGCTTCGCGCTCTACAAGCCGTTCCGCTTCTTCCTCCTGCTCTCGGCCGTCCCCGCGCTGCTCGGGGTGGTGCTCGTCCTGCGCTGGGCCTATCTCAACTGGTTCACCGATGATCCTGCGGGTCGCGTCCCCAGTCTGGTGGCCGCAGCGGTCTGCCTGCTGCTGGCGGCGCTGATCGCCGTGGTCGGCCTGCTCGCCGACCTGCTCTCGGCCAACCGGCGCGCCCTCGGGGAGATCCGGACCATGCTCCGCCGGCGGGAGGTCGAGTCGAGTGACGGCTGAGGCCGGGTCCGGCGGTCGGCTCGCCCGAGCGGGCCGGTTCGTCGTGGCCGGCGGGCTCCTCGGGGTGTGCCTCCTCGCGTGTTCCGGACTGGTCGGCCATCTCCTGGCCGTCGCCGGGGCCTTCACGCCGTGGGTGGCGATCGGGCTCGGGCTGCCGCTGGGCGCAGCCGTCTGGTACGTCGCCCTCCGCCACGGGGCGTTCGGCGTGGTCCCGACCGGCGACCGGGTCGGCAGCGCCGCCCTCCTCGCCGTGGTGCTGGTGGTCCTCTGGACCGCATTCGCCGCCTGGGCGCCGTCGCAGCACGTCGTGTTGGACCGCGACCCGTCGTCCTACCTGAGCACGGGGATCTGGCTGGCGAACGGCGGCCAGCTCCAGGCCGAGGTGGCGACCGGTGGGCTCGAGGTGCTGGCCGACGACGATCTGAACTTCGCCTCGGCGGCCACCTACGAGGTCGCTCCCCAGACCGCCGAGTTCCAGTTCGTGCATCACACCAGCGTGCTCTACGCACTGGCCTACACCGTCGGTGGGGCCGGCCTGGTGGTCCGGCTCCCGGCGCTGGTGGCTGGGCTCGGACTGCTCGCCACCTGGGTCGTGGCGGTCCTGGTGGGACGACGACCGTTCCTGGCGCTCCTGCCGCCGGCCCTGCTGGCCGTCGGCGCTCCACTGCTCTTCGCAGCCCGCGACACGTTCTCCGAGCCGTTCAGCCTGGCGTACGCCTGGTGGGCGCTCGTGGTGCTGCTCGCCGTGCACGCCCGACCGCGGGTCTGGCTCGGGGCGGTCGGTGGTCTGCTCCTCGGCTCGACCGTCGCGGTCCGACTCGACGCGCTCCTGTTCGTGGTGGCCCTCGTCGTGCTCGGCGCGCTGTCCTCGCTGTCGGCGGGTTCCGCCGACCTGCGCCGCCGCCGGCGGGACGCCTTCGTCGCGGCCGTGCTGGTGGCGCTGCTGCCTGTCGCGGTGTCGACCGTCGACGCCGTGGCGCGGGCCGGGACCTACTTCAGCGACCACAGCGGGATGGTCCTGGCGATGTTCGCCCTCCTCGTCGCGAGCCTCGGATCGTGGGCGGCGGCCTGGGTCGTGCTCGAGCGGCGACCGGCGCTCCGGGGCCGGGTGGCCCCACTGCCCCGCTCGTGGGCGGTCGCCGCCGGTGTGCTCGTCGTGGCGGCGTTCGCGTTCGCCTGGTTCATCCGCCCCCACGTCCAGGAACTGCGCTTCCCCGACCTGCCCCCCCGCAACGGGGCCCGGAGCTACTACGAGGACACCGCCGTGTGGCTGTCCTGGTATCTGGGGCCGGTCGGGTTCGCGCTCGGCATCCTCGGACTGGGGTGGGGCACCATGCGGATCCTCCGGGGCCGGGCGAGCGCCGCCACGGTCGTCGTCGTGGCGATCACGACCGGCCTGTGCTCCGTCTACCTGCTGCACGCGTCGGTCACCCCGGAGCAGCTCTGGGCCAGTCGGCGGTTCCTCCCGGCGATCGTCCCCGGGCTCGCCGTTGCCGCGTCGTTGCCGCTGGTCTGGCTGCTCGGCCGGGCGCGGCCGTCGCAGGGCTGGCGAGTCGCCGGAGCGGCCGCCGCCGTGGTCCTCGCCCTGGTGCCACTGGCGGCATCGACCTGGCCGATCCGGGACCTGGCCCAACAGCGCGGCTACCTCGACGTCGTGCTCGACGCCTGCGACCTGATCGGGGAGGACGCCACGGTCCTGGTGGTGGACCCGTGGGCGGCGACGGTGCTCCCGCAGACGCTGCGGGCCTGGTGCGACGTGCCCGTGGCCGTCCCCGCACCGGGTCTGGACGAGGCTGACCGTGACCGCCTCCTCCGCTCCGTCGCCGCATCGGGGCGCCGCCTCGTGCTCGTCGCCGCCGACGGGGCGGGCCTCGAGGCGATCCCGTGGGCGGCGGGGGACGTGCAGCGGACCCGGGTGGTGGTGAACCCCGTCGAACCCGACCGCACCTACGAGTCTTTCCCCGACGGCTACCTGGCCCCGGCGGTGGTGGCACCGCCCGGTTCCCCGGACGGGTTCAGCCTGTGGGTCCGACCGGTGCTTCCGGAGGTTCCGTAGGCCCCGCACCGTTCCTGTCGGTCGGGCGTCGGGCGGCGCGGACCCGGACGGCTGCGGCGAGGAGGGCCTCGGCGGCGATCACGACGAGCCGCAGCATGACCGCAGCGACGAGCTTGGTCCCCGGCGGCCCCTCGACCAGGACGGCGATGACCGCCTCCCGGATCCCGAGTCCGGCGGGCACGGGGATGACGAGGAACCCGACGGCCCACGCCACCACGAATCCGGCCGCCGCCTGGACGGGGTCCACCCCCGGGTCGGTCACCACCGCCAGCACGGCGAACGACGCCCCGGCGAGCGCCTGAGCGGGGACGGCCCAACCGATCGAGCGCCAGACGGCTCCCGGATCCGGCAGGACGGCCGGGTCGAGCTGCCGCCGGAGCACCCGGCCGGCCAGGTTGAGCGACGACCGGAGCACGGCGGGGTGACCCAACGCCAGTGCGGCGGGCGTGCAGCACAGCAGCACGCGGAGCCAGGGGGCCAGGGTCGGGTTCGTGGCGGCCAGGACGGGGCCGGCACACCCGGCGGCCACGACCATCGTCAGCTTCGAGACCGCCATCGCCGTCGTCGCCCGGGCGGCCCCGGTCGTGCCGTCGACGGCGAGCCCCGCCTGGGCGGCGGCCTGGGCGAACCCGCCGACGGGGGAGTACTTCACGAGCTGTGAGGTGAAGAAGGCGTCGTCGGCCGCCGTGGGGTCCGTGCCGTGCGGGAGGAGGACCCGCCAGGAGCGGGCCTGCATCCACAGGCTGGCCGTGCTCAGCACCAGGGCCGGGACGAGCGCCCACCAGGTGGCCGGGTCGACCTCGCGGACGTCCCGAGCGGCGAACCAGGCGGCGATCAGCAGCGACGGCACGCCGACGACGAGCGTGACCGTCCGGACCCAGCGTCCCACCGTGCGGGCGGTCTGCGGCCGGGTCACCGCAGCACGTTACCGGCGGCCGCCGGGCCGCCCGGGTTCCGGTCGGCTCAGCCCGCTGGTTCGATGACGACCACGACGTCGCCGGCGGCCACCGAGTCGCCGGCGGCCGCCGAGACCTCGGTGACCGTGCCGTCCACGTCGGCGGCCACGTTGTTCTCCATCTTCATGGCCTCGAGCACGACCACGGGGTCGCCGGCCGCCACGGTCTGTCCGACCTCGACGAGCACCTTGACGATCGTCCCCTGCATCGGCACGGCCACCCGGCCGCTCCCGGCCACCGCTCCGCCGGCGGCGGCGCCACGGCTGCGCTTCGGGCGGGGCTTGGCGCCACCGCCCGCGGCGACGGCCCCCACCTGCGACTCGGGGACGAACACCCGCGTGGCGGTCAGCGGCGAGGTGCGATCGCGAAACAGCCGGATGTCGGCCTCTTGGAAG
>SXMI01000164.1 GCA_005777415.1 Actinomycetota bacterium
CGTGCCCTCGACCCGGTCCGCCCCGGCGAGCAGGCCGAGCTCGGCGGCGGCCACCGCCGTGCCCCGGTCGTTGTGCGGGTGGAGCGAGAGGATCGCCTGGTCCCGGCGCGGGAGGTTCCGGTGGACGTACTCCACGACGTCGGCGTAGATGTTCGGCGTGTACATCTCGACGGTCGCCGGGATGTTGATCACGATCCGTTCGTCGGCCGCCGGCTCGAGCGCCTCCATGACGGCGTCGCAGATCTCGACGGCGAACTCCGGCTCCGTCCCCGTGAACGACTCGGGTGAGTACTCGTAGCGGAGGCGGGTGTCGGGCAGCGTCGACTCGTACTCACGCACCAACCGTGCGGCGTCGGTGGCGATCCGGGTGATGCCGGCGCGATCGAGCCCGAACACGACGTCACGCTGGAGCACCGACGTCGAGTTGTAGAAGTGCACGATCGCCGAGTGCGCGCCCCGGATCGCCTCGTAGGTCCGCTCGATCAGCTCGGGTCGGCACTGGACCAGCACCTGGATGCTCACGTCCTCGGGGACGTGGCCGCCCTCGATGATCTCGCGCACGAAGTCGAAGTCGGTCTGCGACGCCGCCGGGAACCCGACCTCGATCTCGGTGAAACCCATCTCGACGAGCGTCGTGAACATCCGCATCTTGCGGACCGGGTCCATGGGGTCGATCAGGGCCTGGTTGCCGTCGCGGAGGTCGACCGAGCACCAGGTGGGGGCCGCCGTGAGCCGGGCCGACGGCCAGGTGCGGTCCGTCAGGCCACCGTTGGCGTCACCGCCCCGCCCGGGCGGGAACGGCAGGAACGGCCGGTACTTCTCGTACGGCATGGTCCTGGGGGCATCTGGTCGGGCTGCCATCGTGGTTCCTGTCTCGTGTCTCTCGGTTCGGTCGGACGGATCGGTCCGGGGCGAGCGCCCCGAAAACCGAAGAACCTCCTGCGGGGACGCAGGAGGTTCGGCGAGCCGGCGGTGGCGGGCTCGCCTAGGTCAGCAGCAGGAGGTTCTGGTCGAACTGCACGTGTGCACTCTACGCCGGGAACCGAACCGGGACAACGCAGCAGGCCCGCGACCGTGTGACGGGAACCGGCCCGACGCGGCAGGATGCTCGCATGGTGAACCCGGACCCCGCACCTGTCGACGACACTCCGAACGAATCGTCCACCGACCGACGAGGACCCGCCTGGCGGCCCATGTCGCCCGCCGAGCGGACGGCGTTCAGCGTGCTCAGCGCGACGACGGCCCCGGTGTGGCTGGCCATGATCCTGGCGCCGCGGTCGCGGGTCACCGCGGCGTTGGTCCGGGCATCCACCCCGTTGTCGGTCGGCCTGGGCGCCGCCTACGTCGGCCTGCTCGGCGCCTCCGTGGTCGGCGGCGGCGAGGACGGCTCGCCCGCCGGTCGCCTCGACGACCCGGAGACGTTGCGGGCCGCGCTCGGCACGCCGACGGCCTTCCTGGCCGGGTGGACCCACTACCTGGTGCTCGACCTGCTGGCGGGTCGGATGATCCACGAGCACGCGCTCGCCCGGGGACGCACCGCCCGGCTGTCCCTGCTCCTGACCTGGTGGGCCGGACCGGCGGGATGGACGCTGCACGCGCTGGACCGCTGGCGTCACCGCGACCGCTCGACGTGACCGGGTCGCCGGCGCCGCTGCGGTTCGGCCCGATCACGATCGACCCGCCGGTGGTGCTGGCACCCATGGCGGGGGTCACGGACGCCCCGTTCCGGCGGCTCTGCGCGTCGTTCGGCGGCGGCCTGTTCGTCAACCAGATGGTGACGGCCCGGGCGCTGCTCGAGGGCCACCCGTCGTCCTGGGAGCTGACCCGTTTCCACCCCGACGAACCGGTCCGGTCCCTGCAGTTGTACGGGACCGACCCCGACGTCATGGGCGAGGCGGTGCGGATGCTGGTCGACCGCGGTCTGGTGGACCACCTCGATCTGAACCTGGGTTGCCCGGCAGCCAAGGTCACCCGGGTCGGCGGTGGCGCCGCGCTCCCCTACAAGCGCTCGCTCCTGCGTCGGGTCGTCGCCGCGGCCGTGGACGCGGCGGCCGCGACCTCGGGCGGGACGGTCCCCGTCACGGTGAAGTTCCGTCTCGGCATCGACGACGACCACCTCACGTTCCTCGACACCGGGCGCATCGCCGCCGACGCCGGCGTGGCCGGCGTGGCGCTCCACGCCCGCACGGCGCTGCAGCACTACGCACCCCGGGCCCGCTGGGACCGGATCGCCGAACTGGTGGACGCCGTCGACGGCATCCCGGTGCTCGGCAACGGCGACGTCTTCAGCGGTGAGGACGCCGTGCGCATGATGGCCGAGACCGGGTGCAACGGCGTCGTGGTCGGCCGTGGGTGCCTGGGGCGGCCGTGGCTGTTCCGGGACCTGGAGTTGGCGCTGTCGGGCCGGCCGGCCGTGGCGCCCCCCACCCTCGGGGAGGTCACGTCGACGATCCTGGACCACCTGGGGCGGATCGGCGAGTGGGAACCCGACCGTCGCTTGGCCGGGTTCCGCAAGCACCTGTCCTGGTACCTCAAGGGCTACCCGGTCGGCGGCGAGGTCCGGCGCCGGGCGGGTCTGGTCGAGCACCCCGGGGATGTCGAGGAGCTCCTCGCCGGACTGGACCCGTCACTCCAGCCGACCGTCGAGCCGTCCACCGTGGTGCGGAGCCACTCGGGCGCGCTGCGACGGGTGGCGCTGCCCGACGGCTGGCTGGACGACCCCGACGAGGACCTGTCGCTCGGAGCCGACGCCGATGCGCTCGTCTCCGGGGGCTGAGTCGGTTCGGAGGGGATCAGAACCCGGGCAGGCCGGGGGCGAACGTTCCGGCGGTCCACCCGGCGTCGACGGCGAAGTCGGCACCGGTGCACCCCCGAGCCGCGTCCGAGAGCAGCCACACGACCATCTCGGCGACGTCGTGGACGTCCACGTTGCGGGGCTGGCCAGCCCGGTGGAACGGCAGGCGCGGCGCCGACTCCAGGTACCGGTCCAGGTCGAAGTCCGTCAGGAACGGCGTCGGCATGTCGGGGTTGCCCATCCCCGGGCAGACCGTGTTGACCCGGGTCCCGTCCAGCCCCAGCTCGAGTGCAGCGGCCCGGGACAACCCCCGCAGGCCCCACTTGGTCGCGTTGTAGGTGGCGGTCGAGTTCATGCCCTCCAGCCCGCCGATCGACGAGATGTTGACGATCGAACCGCCGCCCGAGGCCCGCAGCAGCGGGGCCAGGGCCCGGATGCCGAGCAGCGGCCCGAGCAGGTTGACCTCGAGCAGCCGCCGGGCCCGGTCCGGGTCGATCCGCTCGAGCGGCCCCATGTCCAGCAGCGCTGCGTTGTTGACGAGCCCGTCGAGACCGCCGAAGGAGTCCGTCACCCGGTCGCAGACCGACGCCCAGTCGGCGTCGGAGGACACGTCGAGGTGCTCGTAGCGGGCGGCGGCGCCCAGGGCGGCCACGGCGTGCTCCCCCGCCTCGTCCTGGACGTCGGCCACGACGACCGAACCCCCCAGGTCGATGATCCGCTCGGCGATGGTCAGGCCCAGCCCCTGGGCCGCTCCCGTGACCAGGATGCGTCGGCCCTCGAGTGACGTGGGTTCGCTCACGGTGCTCCTCGCTGCATCGGTGCCGCCGACGGTGCCGCCGCGCGGGCGGGACCCGCCCGCAACCGAATGTTGCCACGACGGCGGCCTCTGCGAGACTCCCGCCGTGGAACTGCCGGCCGGAGTCACCGCCCACGTCGCCAACATCGGGATCAAGGACGACACCGACGACTTCGTGGTCGTCGCCGCCGAGCGGACCTGTGCGGCCGCGGCGGTCTTCACCCGCTCCCGGTTCGCCGGCCCGAGCGTCGAGCTGTCCCGGGAGCACGTCGCCGACGGCCGCCTGCGGGCCGTCGTGGTGGTCTCGAAGAACGCGAACGTGGCCAACGGCGATGTCGGCCGACGCGATGCCGAGGAGCTCGCGTCCGGTGTCGCCCGGGCCGTCGGCTGCGACGGGGCGGAGGTCCTCGTCGCGTCGACCGGAGTCATCGGGCGGCCCTACCCCATGGAGCGGATCCGGTCACACCTCGAGACACTGGCCGCACCGCTCGGCGGCAGGGACGCCGACGCCGTGGCCCGGGCGATCATGACGACCGACACACACCCCCAGACGGCGACGGCGACGATGCCGACGATCGACGGCGGCGTGGCGACGGTGGTGGGTGTTGCGAAGGGCGTC
>SXMI01000024.1 GCA_005777415.1 Actinomycetota bacterium
CCCCCGCGGCCCACCACCCCACCGTTCTCGGTGCACACACCCCCACCGGCGGGCGGTCACCGCACCGAGAACGCCGCACTCCGCCCCCGCGGCCCACCACCCCACCGTTCTCGGTGCACACACCCCCACCGGCGGGCGGTCACCGCACCGAGAACGGGGGCCAGGCGGGCGGGGGCCGGGCGGGCGGGGGCCGGGCCGGGCGGTTCAGGCCGAGCGGAGCCAGCGGCGGGCCGACTCGAGCCGGCGCTCGAGCTGCTCCACCGTCGCCTGCGAGATCTGGCGGATCCCACTCATCCGGTTCAACTCGGCGTTGACCGCCGGGTGGCTCCACCCCGTGGCCCGGACGAGCTCCCGGACCGCATCGGCGTTCCGCTCCCGCAGGAGGATCCGCTGCTGGCGGGGGTCCACCGCCGGCGTCGCCTCACCGTCGACCGACTCCTCCTGCCAGGTCCCGGCGACACCCCCACCGGGCAGCGGGGGCGGCTCCAGGACCAGCTCCACCCCGCCGGGCTCCCGGACCTCGAGCGCCTCGGGCGCCGAACCGAAGACCCCGAGCGTCGATTGGTCGGTCGACGAGTCGGTGACGACCGCCCCGATCACCCCGAACAGGCTGAGCTGGTCATCGTCACCAGCGTCCACCTCGCCCTCGGCCCGGGGCGCCTCCCTCCGGGCGCGCAGGCTGTGGCGGCGCGACTCGGTGACCGCGGCGGCGTGCCGCCGGAGCCGCGGGTCGTCGGGGAGGAACACGAACGCCCGCTGGTCCCGACGGCCGCGGGTGTGTCGGACCACCCGGCCCACCGCCTGGCGGAAGAACAGCTCGGTCGTCGTCGTGGTCGCGAACACGGCGATCCGCAACCGGGGGATGTCGACGCCCTCCGACACCATGCGCACCGCCACGATCCACTCGTCGGTCGAGTCGGTGAACCGCCGGATCCGTTCGGACGCGTCGTCCTCGTCGGAGGTCGCCACCACCACCGAGGCACCGCGTCGACGGAGCTCGTCGGCGATCCCCTGGGCATGCGCCTGGTCGGTCGCGATCACCAGGCCCCCCGCCGCCGGGTCGTCCGCCCGGAGCTGGGCGAGCCGTTCGTGGGCCTGACGGAGCACCGTCGGGAGCCACTGGCCCTCCAGGCTGAGGGCGGTCCGCAGCCGCTGGTTCGCGTGCTCCCGGGCCAGCTCGTCGTCGAAGGTGGCGGAGAGCACCTGTCCGTCCGGCGTGGTCCACTCCATGAACCCGTTGATACGCGGGAAGTAGACGGGCCGGACGACTCCGCCGTCGACCAGGGCGTCCCCGTAGCCGTACTCGAAGTCCGACCGGGCCTCGTCGAGGTGGTAGTCCACGAACGGGATGGCGCTCGAGTCCGACCTGAACGGCGTGCCCGACAGGGCCAGGCGCCGGGACGCACCCGAGAACGCCTGCAGGACGGAGCTCCCCCAGGCCCGGTCGTCGCCGGCGTGGTGCACCTCGTCGAGCACCACGAACCCACCACCGACGAGCGCCGCCAGCTCCGCGGCGGAGGTCGCCACCTGCTGGTAGGTCGTCACCACCCCGTGGACATCGCCGGGCAGGTGCGGGTCCCGGGCCGACCAGTCGGCGTCCAGGTGCAGCCGGAACCGAGCCGCCGCCGACGCCCACTGGTGCTTGAGGTGCTGCGTCGGGGCCACCACCACGACCCGCTGGCCGGGGTGCTCGGCCAGGTGGCGCACCGCTGCGGCCAGGGCGAAGGTGGTCTTTCCCGCCCCGGGGGTCGCCACCGCCAGGAAGTCCGGCGACCGGTGGGAGGCGAACCGCTCGATCGCCTCGGACTGCCACGCCCGCAGTTGGATCCGGGTCGGTCGTTCGGCCCGGACGCCCGTGGACCTCCCGGAACCGGTGGCCGCCGCCGCAGCCATCAGGGGGTGGTGACGGGACGGGCAGGACCTGGGCGCATGGCGGCCGGTACCTTAGGCCCGTGGCTGAACTCGACCGGGTCATCGAGCAGATGAACGACATCGCCTGGTGGCGGCACGGTTCGGACGCCCGGGCCGACGCCTGGGCCCTGCTCCGTGACGAGGCACCCGTCATGTTCGGGCCCGAGCCCGAGATCGAGGGGTTCCCCCGCGGGCCGGGATTCTGGTCGGTGACCCGTCACGCCGACGTGGTCCACGTGTCCCGCCACCCGGACCTGTTCTGCTCCGGCCAGGGCACCAACATCCCCGACCTGCCGGTGGAGATCGCCGAGTTCTTCGGGTCCATGATCAACATGGACGCCCCCAAGCACACCCGGCTCCGCATGATCGTCAACCGGTCCTTCACCCCGCGGATGGTCGCCCGGATCGACGCCGACGTCCGCCGCAAGGCGCGCTCGATCGTGGCCGAGGTGGCCCCTCAGGGGTCCTGCGACGTGGTCGCCGAGCTCGCCGCCCCGCTCCCGTTGCAGATCATCTGCGAGATGATGGGTATCCCCCGGGACAGCTGGCAGCGGGTCTTCGAGCTGACCAACATCATCCTGGGCGACATCAACTCGACACCGGACCTGGGTGCCCTGATGGGGGCGGCGGTCGAGATGGCGCAGATCGCACAGGCCGTCGGCGAGGACCGGTTGGCCGACCCGCAGGACGACCTCGTCTCGGCGATGATGCACGCCGAGGTGGACGGCGAGTCGCTCCAGCCCATGGAGATGGCGAGCTTCTTCATCCTGCTCGCCGCCGCCGGCAACGAGACCACCCGCAACGCCATCTCGCACGGCGTCCGGCTGCTCACCGACCACCCGGACCAGCGGGCGGTCTGGCAGGCCGACCCCGAGACGGTGTCACCCACCGCCGTGGAGGAGATCGTCCGCTGGGCCACCCCGGTGATCCACTTCCGCCGGACCGCGACGGCGGACACGCGGATCGGCGACGCCGAGATCAGCGAGGGCGACAAGGTCGTCATGTGGTACGAGTCGGCCGACCGCGACCCGCGGGCGTTCGACGAGCCGACCCGCTTCGACGTCACCCGCAGTCCCAACGACCACCTGGGGTTCGGCGCCGGCGGCCCCCACTTCTGTCTGGGCGCCAACCTGGCCCGGCGTGAGATCCGGGTGATGTTCGAGGAGCTCTTCCGGTGGATCCCCGACATCCACGCCACCGGCGAACCCACCTGGCTGTCGTCCCCGTTCATCCACGGCATCACGGGGCTGCCCGCGTCCTTCACGCCGACCGACGTGCCCGCCGACGCGCTCGCCGAGCTCGACGGCGACGGCATCGACTGACCGACCACCACGAGGATCAACGTGCCCCAGCTCCCCGACCACTTCCCGTCCCACCCGGCCCGTGACGCCTCCCTGCGCTCCCTGGAGGCCGTCGAGGCCGGCGACCGCGACGGCTGGCTGGCGCTGTTCGCCGACGACGCCGTCGTCGAGGACCCGATCGGCCCGTCACCCATGGACCCCGACGGGCGCGGCCACCACGGCCGTGACGCCATCGCCGCGTTCTACGACACCGTCGTCGCCCCGAACGAGTCGGTGACGTTCACGATCGAGCGGTCGCACGCCGCCGGCTCGGAGGTGGCCAACGTGGGGACGATCTCCACGACCCTGCCCGACGGCGGCGGGACGGTCCACACCGACCTCGTCATCACCTACCGGGTGGACGACGACGGCCGGGTCGTCGCGCTGCGCGCGTACTGGGCACTCGACGAGCTGCGCTTCGGCTGAGGGTCACGACGACCCCGAGGACCGAACCGCCCGGGCCGACCCGGTACGGTCCTGACCATGGAACCCTGTGGATCGGACCCCGAAGTCACCGTCGGCTCGATGCTCTACACGCTCGTCGACCCGTCGGTCGGCCACGAGGTGGCCTACAACCGCTGGTACGAGCGCGACCACTTCTACTCGGGGTGCATGATCGGACCGTGGCTGTTCGCCGGTCGGCGCTGGGTGGCCACCCGCCCGCTGAAGGACCTGCGCTTCCCGGCCGACGCCCCCGCCGACGCGGCCGTGGCCGACCCGGTTGACGCCGGCTCGTACCTGGCGACCTACTTCATCCACGGCGGCCACGAGGCCGAGCACTGGGCCTGGGCCAACCGGCAGGTCTTCGACCTCTACGAACACGACCGGGGCTTCGACGAACGGCACCATGCCCACACCTCGCTCTACTTCACCACCGGAGCCACCCACCGGGACCCGGACGGGGTCCCCCAGCACATGGCGCTGGACCACCCGTACGCCGGTCTGGTGAGCATCCACGTCGACCGTGAGGGCGAGACCTCGCACGGTGATCTGGTCGCCTGGTTCGAGTCCTCCGCCGCACCCGCGCTGTTCGCCGACGGCCCCGACGGCCCGTCGCCGGTCGACCAGGTCCAGCACTGGCGACCGATCATCCCCACGGGTGACCAGGCCAAGGCGCCCATGAAGCTGGGCACCGGCCCGGGCACCCGGGCCCGGAGCATGATGCTGGCGTTCACCACCACCACCCCGGACCGGTGCTGGGACCGCATCCGGGAGCTCACCGACCGCATCGACGAGTCCGGACTGGCGACCGTGCGACTGGCGGCGCCGTTCATCCCCACCATCCCCGGGACCGACACCTACACCGACCAGTTGTGGTGAGCGGGCCGACCGGGCCGGGTCAGGCCGATCGGGCCGGTGCGTGCCGCTCGAGGAACTCGATCGTCCGGGTCCACGCCAGGTCCGAGGCGGCCGCATCGGCGGCGCCGGCCGGGGTGTCCTCGGCGAACCAGTGGGCCGTGCCGTCGTAGCGGTGGAACTCCACGTGCTTGTCGAGCAGGAGCAGGTGCGCCTGCATCTCGACGAGCTCGTCCTCGCTCACGAGCGGATCCTGTTCGGCGAAGTGCCCCAGCACCGGCGCCCGGAGCGACTCGAAGTCGATGTCCTGGGACCCGTAGTAGGCCACCACGGCGTCGATCGAGTCGGGCTGGCGGGTGCCCAACCACAGGGCCCACGAGGCGCCCATCGAGTAGCCGAGCACGGCGACCGGCCCGGTCGGCTCGGCGCTGTGGGCCCGCAGCGCGACCACGCTCGACAGGATCAGCGCCGCCGTCGCGTTGGGGTCCGTGGCGGCGAGGGCGTCCCGGGCGAGGTCGGCGTCCTCGGGCAGCACTCCGCCGAGCAGGTCCGGCGCGAGCGCCGTGTACCCGGCGTCGGCCAACCGCTCCACGGTGGCCTTCGTCGACTGGTCCAGCCCCCACCAGGAGTGCAGCACCAGCACCCCGTGCCCGGGGCCGTCCTCGGGGACGACCAGGTAGGCGCTGCCGGCACGGGGTTCCACGACCACAGGGTGTCACGCGGGCCCCGTCGTGGGAGGATCACCCCGTGCCGACCGTCGCCGTACTGAACCAGAAGGGCGGGGTCGGCAAGACGACCGTCGTGCTGGGGCTCGCGGCCGCCGCCCAGCGACGCGGTGACCGCACGCTGGTGGTGGACCTGGACCCGCAGGGCAGCGCCGGTTGGGCGCTCGGCGTGGAGGCGGACGACGACCACCTGGCGGTCGGGGACGTGCTGGTCACCGGCGATCCGCGCCTCGCCCGGGCCGCCACGGTCCGCTCCGGGTGGGGGTCCGGCGTCGACGTGCTGCCCGCCAGCCGCAACCTGATCGACCGCGAGGCCGACGTCGCCACGTCGGCCGAACCCCGACGGCTCCGCGCGGCGCTCGCGGAGCTCGTCGCCGACTACCGGACGGTCCTGATCGACTGCGCGCCCTCGCTCGGGCCGACGACCCGGTCCGGACTGGTGGCTGCGGACGGCGTCCTGCTCGTCGCCGAGCTCTCGGCGCTGTCGCTCCGTGGCGCCGACGCCGTCGTCGACACCATCGAGGAGGTCGGCGAGCAGCTCCACCCCGGACTGACGATCTACGGCACGGTGGTGAACCGGGCGCCGGCGGTGTCGGCCGAGGCCGATCGCCAGCTCGAGGCCCTGCAGCAGCACCTGGGCCGGGGCACGGTCTGGCGGCCGTTCGTCCCGCAGCGCACGGCGCTGAACGAGGCGGTCGGGCGCCGGTGTCCGGTCCAGGACCTCGGGCGCAAGGCCGACCCCGTCGTGGCGGTCTTCGACCAGCTCTACGACCGGCTGCTGCGCACCGCCGACGACCCGGCCTGACCCGGCCCGGGCTCCACGCCGCCCGGCACCCGGAGCCGGCCGGACAGCGCGATCACCGCCACGGCCGCGGCTGCGCTCATCCCGAACACCGCCGCCAGGGCGGCCGCCGGGTCCAGGCCGAGTCTCCCGCCCCCGCTCACGATCACGCCGCCCACCCCGGTGCCGAGCGCGATCCCCAGGACATCGGAGAGCTGCAACGAGGCCGAGGCCGCACCCTCACGACCCGGTGCGGCAGCCGCCAGGGTCACGTTCGACAGCGGTGCGTACCCCAGCCCCATGCCCAGTCCGGCGACGGAGGTGGCCACGAACCAGACCCACAGCGGAACCCGGTCCACCAGCGCCACCGGCATCAGCAGGGTGCCGACCAGGAGCACCGTCCCGGCCAGCCGCTCCAGCCGGGCGGCCCCCCACGTCGGGTACCACCGGGCCTGGCTCCAGGCACCGACGGTCCAGGTGAGCGACCCGACGGCGAGCGCCGCGCCCGCCACGAAGGTGGTCGACCCCCGGGCGCTGGTCACGGCCAGCGAGACGTAGACGTCGGCCGAGAAGAACGCGAACGTGAGGATGCCGCGCAGCAGGACGGCCGCCGGCAGCCCCGGGGCCGCCCGACCGGTGCCCGGCGGCAGCAGGCGGCGGAGGGGCGGCAGCCCGACGGCGAGCCCGACCAGGACGACCACCACTGCCAACCACGGGGTGGTGGCGCCCAGTCCACCGAGGAGCAACCCCGCCCCGATGACGAGCAGGATGACCCGACCGATCGGCGTGGGTTCGGCGTGGTGTCCGCCGGGGGCCGTGAGGGTCCGCAGCGACGCGAGCGCCAGCACCCCGGCGAACGCGGTCACCGGGACCAGACCGAGGAACACCCAGCGCCACCCCACGAGCTCGGCCACCGCCGAGGCGGCCAGGGGCGCCAGCAGCGACGGCAGCACCCACGCGGTCGACATGATGGCGAAGATCCGCGGTCGCTCCTCGACCGCGAAGCCCCGGGCCACGCACACGTAGGCCACCGCCGGGACCACCCCGGCGCCGATCCCCTGCAGGAACCGGCCGACGACGAGCACCAGCATCGACGGCGCCAGGCCACCGACGACCAGGCCGACACCGAACACGAGCAGCCCGACCAGCAGGGGTCCGACGGGGTGGATCCGGTCCGCCGAACGACCGCCGACGACGATCCCGACGAGGTCGCCGAGGAAGAACGCGGAGAACGCCCATCCGTACAACCACAGGTCGCCGAGGTCCCGCTCGACGAGCGGCATGACCGTCGTGATCGCCATGGACTCCACGGCCACGACGGTGACCAGACTGACGATCCCGACCAGCAGGAGCCGCCGGGAGGTCGGCCCTGCGTCGGGCCCGGGCGCCTGCGTCACCTGGTCCGTCCCGCCACCGACCTCAGGCGCCCC
>SXMI01000165.1 GCA_005777415.1 Actinomycetota bacterium
CCCGGTGCGGGCACCCGATCCGATCCACGACAGCCCCTCGGCGAACCGCAGGGGCACGACGTGATCCTGTCCGAAGGCACGGAACCACTCGTTCACCGGGAGGTCCCGGGCGTCCATGCCGGCGGCGTCACGGGCGACGGCGACGGCGAGCGCGGCTCCGGCACAGAGCGCGAGCACACCGACGACCACGAGGGGTCGGGCCAGATGACGACCCGGTAGCGGCCACCAACGACACTCCTCGAGTCCGGCTCGGCCCACGTACGGCTGCAGCGGCGATGTCCCCGGCGGTCGGACCTGCTCGTCCAGGGCGTCGACAGGTTCCACGGAGTGAGTGTGCCCCGGTCACGGCAGCGATTCCTCATCCGCCACGGCCGCCCCGCACGCGACAGTGGGTCGGGCCCGGCGCTGTCCGGTCCCGACCCACTGCGGTGCCGATGGGCCGACGACGTGTCGGCCCGGAGGGCTCAGTCCTGGGCCCGCTGACCCCGGGCGGCCCGGACGCTCAGGACCACCATCGTGGCGCCGACCATGACGAGCGCCAGCCCGAGCGGTGCGGCCGGCCGGTCGGACGGACCGGTGAGCGCCAGCTCGGTCGTCCCGCTCAGGCCCGGCGACGGAACCTGGACCACCCGGGTCTCGGTGATGCCCGCCACCGACACGGGCGGCAGGACCGCCGTGGTCGGCACCGTCGTCTCACCGGCGACCTCGGCGGTCGTGGTCGGCGCCTCCGTGGTCGTGGTCGGCTCGATCGTCGTCGTCGGCTCCTCCGTCGTCGTCGGCGCCTCGGTCGTCGTCGTGCACTTCGCAACCGAGTTCGACCAGCACCCGTTGCCGGGACCGGATGGCGCACCCATGGCGGCTCCCACCGCGGGCGCTGCAATGAGCGCGCCGGCGAACAGGAAGGTGCCGAGGACGGCGAGTCGGATGGTTCTGGGTGTGCGGTGTGTGTGCTGCATGCGGGCCACGTCGTGCCCCGCCCCCACGTGGTGCAGCCGAACCGGGTGATCCGACCGGGACCTTCGTCTTGTCGCCACGGGGGGACCCCAACGACACTGTGCCGGTGAGCGAGCAACCCGATGACCGACAGCACCTCGTGTGCCTCGACCTCGAGGGCGTCCTCGTGCCCGAGATCTGGGTGGCGTTCGCCGAACGGACGGGCATCGAGGCGCTCCGCCGGACGACCCGCGACGAGCCCGACTACGACGTGCTCATGCGCTACCGACTGGACCTGCTCGCCGAACACGACCTGGGGCTGGCCGACATCCAGGAGGTGATCGCCGGCCTGACGCCGCTCGACGGCGCCCGGGCCTTCCTCGACGAGCTCCGGACCCGCACCCAGGTCGTCATCCTCTCCGACACCTTCGAGCAGTTCGCCGCGCCCCTCATGGCCCAGCTCGGCTGGCCGACCATCCTCTGCCACCGGCTCGTGGTCGAGGACGACCGGGTCGTGGACTACCGGCTCCGGCAACCCGACCAGAAGCGCTGCGCCGTGCGATCGTTCCACGACCTCCGGTACCGGGTGGTCGCCGCCGGCGACTCCTACAACGACACGACCATGCTCGGTGAGGCCGATCGCGGATTCCTCTTCCGCTCCCCCGCCAACGTCCAGGCCGAGTTCCCCCAGTTCCCGGCCGTCGAGACCTACGACGACCTGCTCGACCACCTCACCGCCGCGCTCCACCAGGACTGAACGGCGGACTCAGGGTGACCGACCCGACGGAGTCGGGGAACGGCCACCGATCCGACCGGCGATCCCGTAGCCTCAAGGCATGCTCATGTTCTGCCCGGGGGGATCGGGACCTCGTCGCCGGGCGACCGGGATCGTGACCACTCGGCTCCTGGCCCCGGGGCCCACGCCGCTGACAGCGAGGCCTTCGTGAAGGGCGTGGTGTTCAACATCGTCGAGGACGTCGTCGACGAGACGCTCCCTGCGAACACCTGGGACGACGCCATCGAGTCGGCCGGGGTCCACGGGGCCTACACTTCACTCGGCAGCTACCCCGACGAGGACCTGGTCCGGGTCGTCGGGGCGCTCAGCGCCGCCACCGGACTGCCGTCGGCCGATGTGCTCCGCCACGCCGGCCGGCACGGGTTCGCCCACCTGGCGAGTCGCCACCCCGACCTGCTCGACGGCCTCGACGACCTGCCGGCACTGCTCACCCACCTCGATGACGTCATCCACCCGGAGGTCCTCAAGCTCTACCCGGACGCCCAGACTCCGACGTTCCGCGCCGAACGACCCGACGACGACACCGTCGAGCTCCACTACGAGTCGCAACGTCACCTCTGCGCGCTGGCCGAGGGGCTCGTCGCCGGAGCCGCCGACCACTACGCCACGACGGTCGAGATCATCCAGCCGACCTGCGTGCTCCGTGGCGACGACGCCTGCGTGATCCGGGTGCGGACGTCGTGATCGACGGGGTGACCACGGACGGGGCGACCACCGACGGATCGACCGGGACCACCCCGGAGGCCGCCTCCGAGATCGCCCGCCTCGAGCGGCGGTGGCAGCGGGAGCGCGTGGCCCGACTCGAGGCCGAACAGCTCGCCGAGAGCGGCCTGCGGAGCCTGTGGGAGGCCAAGAACGACCTGGACCGCCGGGTCGAGGAGCGGACGGCCGAACTGGTGCGGACCCGGGCCCTCGCCCAGGCCTCCGAGCGAGCGAAGACCCGGTTCCTCGCCGGTCTGGCCCACCAGGTCAGGACGCCGTTGCAGACGATCCTCGCGGCGATCGAGCTCGCCACCCCCGCCACACCCCAGGACCGGGACCGCCTGTCGGTGGCCGCCGACGCCACCGTCGAGCTGCGCGACCTGTTCACCAACCTGATGCGGCTCACCGAGCTCCAGGTCAACCCGCCCCCGCCACGGCCGACCGAGGTCGACCTGCGCAACCTGGCCGACGACCTGACGGCCGCATGGCGCGAGCGCATGCTCTCCCGGGGGTTGCTGCTCGTCCCCCACGCCGACGGCCGAGCGGTGGTCGACCCTGACCGACTGGCACAGGCCGCCGACGCGCTGCTCGACAACGCCGTCCGATTCGCCGTTCCCGGCCCGGTCGAGCTGCACCTCACCACGGCCCCGGACGGCGTTCGACTCCGAGTGATCGACAGCGGACCGGGCCTGGCCGACGACCTCCTCGAGGCCGCCTTCACCCCGTTCACCACCTTCGGGACCGGCAAGACCGGTGGCGGCATCGGCCTGGCGCTCGTTCGGGAACTGGCCGTCACGGCCGGCGGGACGACCACCGCCACCAGCGGCCACGGCGACGGCCCGGGAGATGGCCTCTCGGTCGAGCTCCTGCTCCCCGTCGACGGGCCGATCGGTACCGACCGACGACCAACCGTCCACTCCGCACCCACGGAAGGCCCTGCATGGTGACCACCATCTTGATCATCGAGGACGCACCCGATGCCGCCCAGCTCGCAGCCGAGCTCGTCCGCTCGGCCGGCCACACGCCGGTGGTCGCAGGGGACGGCACCACCGCCATCGAGCTCATCCAGTCGTCGGCACCCGACCTCATCCTTCTGGACATCGGGCTGCCCGACACCGACGGCATCGAGCTGTGCCGACGGATCAGGGAGCTGACCGATGCCTTCGTGGTCATGCTCACCGCCAGCGACGACGAGGTGGACAAGGTCGTCACCTTCAAGCTCGGCGCCGACGACTACGTCACCAAGCCGTACTCGCCCCGGGAGTTGCTCGCCCGGATCGAGGCGCTCCTGCGACGGGCCCGCCGAGAGCCCGAGGCCGACCTGGCGGAGCGCAAGATCGGTGACCTGCGGGTCCAGCCCGACGCCCACCGCGTCATCGTCGCCGGCGAGGACATCACGCTCACGCGGATCGAGTTCGCCATCCTCGACGTGCTGACGGAGCATCCCGAACGGGTGCTCTCCCGGGAGGCCCTGCGGACTCGGGTCTGGGGCGCGGACTGGTTCACCGGCGACCACGTCGTGGACGTCCACATGGCGAACCTGCGCAAGAAGATCGACCCGCCGGGCGGGCCGTCACGGATCCACACCGTCCGCGGCGTCGGGTTCCGCATGGCCGACGACAGCGAACGCTGATCCGTTGAGCGGACCCACACCGGCGGACCCCGCCGGACCGGCCCCCTCGCCACCGCCGGCCCCCGAGGAGGTGGTGGCGCTCGCCGACCACCCGCTCCCCATCGCCGCCTACGGGCCGGACGGCGCCGTCATCTGGTCCAACGAGGCGTTCCGGGAACGATTCGACCGGGCCGCTTCGACCGCCGAGCTCCGGGACCTCGACCGGCGGCGGATGCGGGCGCTGCTCGCCAACATCGCCGACACCGTCACCCTGGTCGACGAGGAGGGCGTGGTCCTCTACACGAGCGGGTTCCACTCCGACGTGCTCGGCTACGACTCCGACAGCTGGCGCGGCCGCTCGATCGCCGAGCTCACCCACCCCGCCGACCTGGACGACCTGCTCCTGCTCCGCCAGCGCGTGCTCGACGCACCCCAACAGGAGGTCCGGGCCGAGGTCCGGGTCCGGGACGCCGGCGACACCTACCAGGTGGTCGAACTGACCGCGGTCAACCTGCTGCACGAACCCACCGTCCGGGGCATCGTCATCACCACCCGCAACGTGACCACGCGCAAGGAGCTCGAGCAGCAGCTGGCGCAGCGCCGGGACGAGGCGCTCGAGGAGTCGCGCATGCGCGCCGAGTTCGTGGCCCGGGTGAGCCACGAGCTCCGCAACCAGGTGCATGCGTTGCACGGGCTGACCGAGCTGCTGGGCCGCTCCGACGTGCCCGCTCCGGCCCGCGAGTTGGCGGTGTCCGCCCAGCGCCAGGCCGAGCAGTTCGAGTTCCTCGTCAACGACCTGCTCGAGTACTCGCGCCTCGAGGCGCTGGACCGGTCCGCAGAGGTCCGGCCGTGCATCGTCCGTCAGGTCGCCGCCGACATCTGCTCCAGCGCACGTCGGCTCACCCGGACCGGGGTGGCGGTGACCCTCGACGTCGCCGACGACGTCCCGATCGCCGTGGCCACCGACGAGTCGCGGCTCCGACAGGTGCTGTTGAACTTGGTCGGCAACGCCGCCAAGTTCACGCACCAGGGTTCGATCTCGGTCGCCGTCACCCGGTGCGGGACGGACGAGCTCGTGCTCGCCGTGACCGACACCGGCGTCGGCATCGACCCCGGGGACCTGGACCGGATCTTCGTCCCGTTCGAGCACGCCGCCACGGCCGGCGCCCAACGGGGCGCCGGGCTCGGACTCTCGATCTCCCAGCGCGCCGTCGAACTGCTCGGCGGCCGGATCGACGTCACCTCGGAACCGGGTCGCGGCAGCACCTTCATCGTCACGTTGCCGTGCCGCGAGGTCGACGCCGACGACCTGATGGGCGACGCACGTGACACGACCGCCCCGACACTCGACCTCTCGGTGCTCGTCGTCGAGGACAATCCGGTCAACCAGCAGCTCGTCGCCGAACAGCTCCAACGGCTCGGCGCCCGACCGGTCGTCGTGGCGAGCGGCGAGGAGGCGTTGGAGTTCCTCGGATCGGTGGCGTCGTCACCTCCCGACTGCGTGCTCATGGACTGGCAGCTCCCCGAGATGGACGGCCTCGAGACGACACGACGCATCCGCGCCACCGCCTCGCTCGCTGACCTCCCGGTGCTCGGGATGACGGCGAGTGCCCTGCCGGACGACCGGGCCGCCTGCCTGGCGGCCGGCATGGACGACCTGCTGGTCAAACCGGTCGGCCTCGGCGACCTGGCCGCGGCGCTGCAGCCCTACTCGGCGGTGGACCGGGGCGCCACCGACCTGGGTGCGGTCGACCAGCTCGTCGACGACCTGGGTTCGCTCGCTCCCGTCCGATCGATCGTCCGCTCCTATCTGGACGAGCTCGAACGTCGACACGCCGCCGTGACCGACGGACTCACCGGCGGCGACGAGACCGCGGTCAGACGAGCCGCCCACACGCTGCGCTCGACGAGCAGGACGCTCGGCGCCCGACTCGTCGACGAACTCAGCACCCAGCTCGAGCTCGGTGAGTTCCCGCCGACGGAGGACCTCGTCGACCGGTTCGCGGCCGCCGTCGAGGACACCTGCCGGGCGCTCGAACGGTGGCTTCGGGAACACCCGGCCTGATCTGCCGTCGGACCTCAGGTCGGCACGAAGCGGACCTCGAACATGGTGGGCCAGCGCTTCCCGGTGACCAGGAATCGGTCCGTGCCGGGGATCGAAGCCACCCCGTTGACCACCTCGGGTGGGGCCAGCCCCTCGGGAACGGGCATCGCCACCACCCGGGTCGCCAGCGCGCTCGTGTCCACCACGGCGTCGACCGTTGCGCAACGAAGGTCGATCCGGACGATCTCATCGGTCCGCCACCGGTTCGCCCACAGGTGGCGGCCGTCCCATTCCAGTTCGTTCAGCTGGTCGGTGGCTCCGTCGGCACGGCGGACGGTCAGCCGCTCGAGCGGCTCGAACGTGTCGGGGTCGCGGACGACCAGGGTGTCGGAGCCGTCGCTCTGGACCAGACGGCGGTCGTCGAGCGTCGTGAGGCCCCATCCCTCACCCGGGTAGCGGAACTCCCCTGCCACCTCCAAGGTGTCGGGGTCACGGACGAAGGCCAGTCCCTCGGTCCAGGTGAGCTGGACCAACCGTCCGTCGGCGGTGGCCGTGAGCCCCTCGGCGAAGGCGTCACCGGGGACCGGCGCCTGCCGCAGGACGCTCCCGGTCGCCGGGTCGAGCTCACGCAGCGACGAGGCACCCCGCAGTCCGGTGCTCTCGAACAGACGCCCGCCGAGGAACACGAGCCCCTGGGTGAACGCCGTCCGGTCGTGGGGGCGCTCGGCGACCACCTCGGCCTCGAGCCGGGCCGGCGGCGCCACCTCGCAGTCGTCGGGGATCGGCACCTCGGGCACCGATGCGGCCTGGGGCGACGATGTGGCCGCGTCCGGGGTCACCGACCCGTTCCCGCCGCCGCCGCATCCGGCGAGGAGCACGCCGGTCAGGGCCGCAACGACCGCGCCCCGTCCGGTTCGGGGTCGTCCGGTTCGCCGGCGTGCGGTGCTCACGCCGACTCGCGGCGTCGTTCCGGCTCCACCAGTTCGAGCGTCGTCACCGCCTCCAGGTGGTGGGTCTGCGGGAACAGGTCCACCAGCTCCACGCCGACGGCCCGGTAGCCCAGCC
>SXMI01000025.1 GCA_005777415.1 Actinomycetota bacterium
AGCCGGAGCCCGGCGGGACCGGCGGCGGCGGCGTGGACGGCGGCCATGCCGCCCGCGCCGGCGATCGCCAGCGTCCGACGACCGCCATCCGCGCCGCCGTCACGCCGCCCACGGAGTCGCACCCGGTCAGGTCCCGGCGAGGGCGGCGACGACCGGCGCCATGGTGAGCGCGCTGTCGGCCTGGAACACGTAGTACGAGAACCCCCAGCGGTTCCGGCGCTCGATGAGCGTGTCGCAGATCCCGGCGACGGTCCCGACCACCACCGACGGGGTCGCCAGGACCTCCTCGGCGCTGGCGCCGAACATCTCCGCCACACCTGCGGCGAGACCGGCGGGATCGTCGGTGACGGTCGAGAGGAACGACAGGACGTTCAGCTCCAGGTCGTCGAAGCGGTCGCCGGCGGCATCGCGCACCCACCCGACCTTCTCGTCGACCCGATCCGCCATGGCGTCGGCGACGACCTCGGCGCCGATCGCCCCGCTCGCCAGGTTGGGGTTGATGCCCACGATGTCGGCGTGACGCGCGGCGATGGACAGGACCCGCTTCCCGCCGCCGCCCACGATGACCGGTGGCCCACCGGGTGTGTGCGGCTTGGGGAGGCCCTCCAGCCCGGTGATGGTGTAGTGCTCGCCGGCGAAGTCGACCGGACCGTCGGCGAACAGGCGGGTGACGACCTCCAGGGCCTCGGCGAAGCGGTCCACGCGCACGCCCGGAGGGTCGTAGGCGATGCCCGACTGCTCGTAGTCGGTGCGCATCCACCCGGCGCCCAGACCCAGTTCCACCCGTCCGCCGGAGAGCAGGTCCAGCGTGGCGGTCTCGGTGGCGAGCGTCACCGGGTGCCGGTAGTCGTTGTCGAACACCAGCGCCCCGACCCGCAGCGTCGTCGTGGCCTCTGCCGCCACCGCCAGCGCCGTGATGGGGGCGAGCTGGTCGCCGAAGTGGTCGGGGACGAACAGGGTCGAGTAGCCCAGGGCCTCGACCTGTCGGGCCGTCTCGGACCAGGTCGACCCGGCGAAGGGCTGGCTGAGCTGGATCCCGAATCGGAACCGGTGGTCGTGCGGCATGGGGAGATCTCCCAGGGGTCGTGGACGCCCGCAACCTAGCGGGGTACGGGCACTGCGGCCCGGCCGTGGTGCCCGGCGCCGGTGGCCGTCGACCACTACCGTGGTGGAGCGGTCCGACCCGCACCCCCGCCCATGTCACGACCGGTCCAGCTCCTCCTCCGCTTCCTCGCCATCGTCGCCTTCGGGGTGCTGGCGCTCGCCGTGGGCGCGGCGGCATTCTTCCCGGAGGTCGGCCGGATCAAGGAAGCGGCCTCCTTCGAGCCGCTCACCAAGCTGAAGCTCCCGGAGCTGCCGCAGGGCTCCAAGATCGTCACCGAGTCGGGCCAGCCCTACGGCGAGCTCGTCGGATCCGAGAACCGGGAGGTGGTGCCGTTGTCGGCCATCTCCACCGAGCTGCGCAACACCGTCCTCGCGGCCGAGGACGCCACCTTCTACCTGCACTCCGGTGTGAGCGCGAAGTCGATCGCCCGGGCGTTCCGGGCCAACTCCGAGGCCGGCGAGGTGTCCCAGGGCGGATCCACCATCACCCAGCAGCTGGTGAAGCTGTCGCTGGTCGGCTCCGAGCAGTCGATCACCAGGAAGGTCAAGGAGGCGTCCCTCGCCATCCAGCTCGAGGACCAGCTCTGCGAGGGCGTCCCCAAGCAGCAGTGCAAGGACCAGATCCTGGAGCAGTACCTCAACGCCGTGTATCTGGGCCGTGGCGCCTACGGCATGGAGGCCGGAGCCAAGCGGTACTTCAACAAGTCGGCGTCGCAGATCAACTACGGCGAGGCCGCCGTGCTCGCCGGGCTCATCCGCGAGCCCAACGGTGCGGACCCCATCCGGTTCCCGGCCGAGGCCGCCCGCAACCGCAGCTCGGTCCTCGCCCGGCTCGAGGCCGAGGGCCATCTGACCGCCGACCAGGTCGCCTTCATCGAGGCGGTGCCGCTCCCGTCGCAGACCTACGGCGAGGAGCGGGCCCAGCGGGCCCAGATCCTCACCTACGTGGAGCGCCAGGTGCGCGACGAACTCCTCGACGCCGCCTGGCTGGCGCCCACCGAGGACCTCCGGCGCTACCTCATCTTCAACGGTGGCCTGCGGATCACCACCACGATCGACCCGGAGGCCCAGCGGCTCGCCGAGGAGGCGGCGGCGTCGAACCCCTTGGCCGAATCCAACCCCGAGACGGCCGTGTCCCTGTCGGCGGTGGAGCCGTCCACCGGAGGGGTCCGCGCCATCGTCGGCGAGGCCGAGGTCGAGGGTCGCGGTGTCATCGAGACGGCCGAGCCGGCGGGCGGGCGGTCCTCGGGGTCGAGCTACAAGCCCTACACGCTGGTCGCCATGCTCGAGGCGGGCTACGGCATCAACAGCGCCATCTCGGGTGACACCGCCCCCGAGCCGATGAAGAAGCGCTGGGGTGTGACGGATCCCGGACCGTACCCACAGGACTGCCCGACCAAGGGCCCGGTCACGCTCGGCAAGGCCCTGGCCGAGTCCAACAACTGCGCCTTCATGCGCATGCAGGGCGTCGTCGGATTCGACGCCACCCGGGAGATGGCCATCAAGCTCGGCGCCCGCCCCGACGGCCTCGACCCGGACGGGGTGCGGGCGGCCTGCTTCACCATCGGTTGCGACGCCCTGGTCGGCACGCTGGACATGGCGGCCGCCTATGCGACGATCGCCAACGACGGCCGCCGCAACCCGGTGCACTTCGTGTCCAGGGTCGAGGACCGCACCGGCAAGGTGCTCTTCGAGTTCGTCCCGCCGAACGAGCAGGTGATCTCGTCCAACGTCGCCCGGCAGGCCACGGTCGCCCTGCAGTCGGTCGTCACCGCCGGCACCTACGCCGGCGGGTCGTTGCCGCAGGGTCGGCCGGCGGCCGGCAAGACGGGGACCACCGAGCTCGAGGGTGGCAAGAACACCGACGTCTGGTTCGTCGGGTTCACCCCGCAGATCTCGACCGCCGTCTGGATCGGCAACCCCGCGGCCAACTCCAACATGAGCGGCGGACGGGTCCAGGGCGGTGTCACGGCCGCCCGGGTGTGGCGCTCGTTCATCTACCCCTACCTCGACGGCGCGCCGGTGGTCGATTTCCCCGAGCCGAGGTCGGTCCCCAACAAGCCGGTGCCCGACCCGTGGGCCCGCTACGCCCCCAAGGTGCCGACCACGAGTGGCCAGACCGGTCGGACGGGGAGCACCTCGGGTGGATCATCGAGCCAGTCGGGCAGCGGGACCACCTCCGACGGCGGGACCACCTCGGGTGGCGGGACCACATCCGGCGGCACGTCGTCCGGCGGCGGCGACACCTCCGGGTCGACGGGTTCCGGCACCGGTTCCGGCGCCGGGTCCGGCACGGGTACCGGCGACGGCGGCTGAGCGGCCGGCCCCGCTGTAGGTTCTGGCGGTGGGCGCGCTCGATGAACTTCTGGTCGTCCAGGCGCACGACACCAAGGCCGACCAGCTCCGTCACCAACGTGGGCACCTGCCCGAACTGGCCCGGGCTGATTCGGTCCGCGGTGAGATCGCCGTGATCGACGCCGCGCGCGCCGTCACCGGCGGTGAGCTCGGCGGGATCCGGTCGGCCGAGCACCGGCTGGAGGACGAGGCCGCCACGGTGCAGGCCAAGGCCGCCGACGTCGAGCGTCGCCTCTACGACGGCTCCGTCACCGCCCACAAGGAGCTCGAGGACCTGCAGGCCGAGCACCGGTCGCTCGTCGCCCGGCAGTCCCAGCTCGAGGACCAGGCGATCGAGCTCATGGAGCAGGCCGAGCCGCTCCAGGCCCAGATCGACGGGCTCGACGGTCGCCGGGCCGCCCACCAGGAGGAGCTCGACGCGCTCCAGGCGGTCATCGACAGCACCCAGGCCGAGCTCGACGGCCTGATCGCCGTCGAGGAGTCCGCCCGGGACGCGGCCGCCCAGCAGGTCGACCCCGCCGTGCTCCGGGACTACGACTCCCTCCGCGCCCGACTGGGGGGAGTCGGCGCCGCCCGGCTCGAGGGCAGTCGCTGCGAGGGCTGCCACCTCGAGATCCCGCCGGCCGAGCTCGACGGGGTCCGGCGAGCGCCCGAGGACGCCACGGTGTTCTGTCCGCAGTGCGGGCGCATCCTCGTCCGGTGATCCTCTGGTTCGCCGTGCTCAGCGTGGTGGTGACCTGGGCGGTCTTCCAGAGTCCGGCCATCGACTACCGGCTGGTGGCCCTGGGGTCGGTCCTGCCGGTGGCCGAGTCGCCGTGGGGCGCCGGGTTCCTCCACTCCCTGCTCGCACCCACCCTGGTGCTGCTGATCGTGATGCTGGCCACCACCGGTCGGCGGCTCGTCCGGCGTCGCTGGCTCGGCCTGCCGATCGGCATGTACCTCCACCTGGTGCTCGACGGGGCGTGGACCCGGACGGAGACGTTCTGGTGGCCGGTGCTGGACCGTTCGTTCAGCCCCGGCCCGGCACCCGAGTGGTCGCGGGGCTGGTGGTCGCTGGTCCTCGACGTCATCGCCGTCGCCGTCGGAATCTGGGCCTACCGCCGTTTCGGCCTGGACGACCCCGAGCGACGGTCTCGGTTCCTGCGGACCGGGCAGCTGGACCGGGCCTTCGTCGCCGGTGGCCCCGGGTGAGCGACCTGGTCGTGGTCCGCCACGGGCGCACGGCGGCCAACGCCCGCGGGCTCCTGCTCGGACGCCTCGACGTCCCGCTGGACGACCTGGGCCGGGCCCAGGCGGCGCAGGTGGCCGGGGCCGTGCTCGCCCAGGCGGCCCGCACGCACACGCCCGTGGCCGCCGTGGTGTCGAGCCCGCTGGAGCGGACCCGCCGGACCGCCGAGGCGTTCGGCCTGCCCGTGCGGATCGATGAGCGACTGATCGAGCTCGACTACGGGACGCTCGACGGCACGCCGCTGGCCGACGTGCCGCCCGAGGTGTGGGCCGACTGGCAGGCCGACCCCGACTTCCGGCCGCCCGGGTGCTCCGAGTCGCTCGCTGCGGTGCAGGAGCGGGTGGAGCGGGCGTGCGAGGACTGGGCCGCAGTCGCCCGGGTCGAGGGGGCCGTCGTGCTGGTCACCCACGTGTCCCCGCTCAAGGCCGCCGTTGGTTGGGCCATGGGCATCGGTGCCGGTGCGGCGTGGACGACGCATGTCGACCCGGCCTCGGTCACCCGCATCGCCGTGGGCGGTGGCCGCCGAGTGCTGCGGACGTTCAACGAGACGGCCCACCTGGGCGGTGACTGACCGCTCCGACGCAGCTCAGCCGGTCTGCGGCATCCAGTTGCCGTGGAACCCGTCGGGGACCCGTCGCCCCAGGTGGACCCGGGCCACGGGGCCGTCGCCGGGGTCGTCGGCGGCCAGGACCACCAGGTCGGTGGTCGCCTCGGCCCGGTCGGTGACCAGGCCGACCAGCCAGGCGTCGTCCTCGGCCGTGGATCCGTCACGGGGGACGACGACGAACTCCTGGGCGGCGCTGGTGGCACCCAGGTCGACCACCGTCGTCGTCCCCGACTGCAGGTCGTGGTGGTAGAGCGGGGCGTGTGCTGCGCCCGCGGTGGCGAGTCCGGCCGTGACCACCCAGCGGGTGGGCGTTCCCGTGCGGCGCTCGTCGACCCGGGGGAACTCCTGGGCCCGCTCGTCGAGGACCTCGGTCGACACCCGACCGGATGCCGGGTCGATCCGCCACCGTTCGAGACGGGGGGTGCCCTCGTTGGGGCCGAGTCGGTCCCGGTCGAACATCCGCTCCCAGCGGCACACGTCGACCACGACGCCGCCGTCGGGGGTGTCGTGGGCGTTCGCCGGGTGGAACACGTAGCACGGGTCGAGCTCGACCCACTGCACCGAGGCGCCCGGGTCGTCCAGCCCGAGCAGGCCCACCCGGGCCGGCCGGTCGGGGTCCCAGGCGTAGGGGAACCGGGATCCGGCGACGGCCTCGTCCAGCCGGAAGGTGACGGGCAGGTCGAGCACCAGGACCCGGGACTCGGTGATCGCCGTGTCGTGGACCATGAGCGACCCGCCGACCTCGATCGGCTCCTCACGGACGATCCGGGCGTCGGCATCGAGCACGACGTGTCGGACGGAGGTCTCGGTCCAGTGGTAGCCGATCGCGTGCGTGAGCCCGGTCCGCGGGTCGGTGTGCGGATGGGCGCTGAAGGACCCGCGGAGCGTTCCGCCGAACGGGTCGATCGCCTCGGTGTCGAGCTCGTCCGACAGGCGGACCGGCCACTGGCCGGCCTCGACGATCGCCCAGGTGCAGCCACCGAGCTGGACGACGTTCGTGTTGACCGCCGCCGACGGTCCGCCGTCACGACGGTCGCCCGGAGTCGAGGGCTCGCCGAGCGCGGCCGTGACCTCGTCGGTGCGGACCCAGCGGTTCCGGTACCACTCGGCCCGGCCGTCGCGGAGCCGGATGCCGTGCACCATGCCGGCGCCGGTGAACCAGTGCTGGGTCGACGGGTCCGGGTCGATCGGGTTCGGACCGTTGCGGACGTAGCGGCCGTCGAGCTCCTCGGGGAGCGTGCCGGTCACCGGCAGGTCCGCCACGGTGACCTCATCGGCGACCGGGGCCAGGGCTCCCGTCACGTAGTCGCGGGCCGGTCCGGGGGAGTCGCTCACGCGGTCGACGCTATCGGCCCGAACCCTTGTGATGACAGGGGTCCTGGCCGGTGGTGCTGGTGAGCCGGCCTGTAGGCGGGATTCTGTTCCCCGGCGCCTCACGGCGATCCGGTTCGGTGACCATCCATCTCTGCGGCCTACCCGAGGGTGCCTCGATCTCACGGGGAGACCTCGGCGGACGGGCCGCCCGTGCCCTCTGCTCGGCCTTGCTCCGGGTGGGGGTTACCCAGCCGCCACCGTCGCCGGCGACGCTGGTGCGCTCTTACCGCGCCGTTTCACCCATG
>SXMI01000166.1 GCA_005777415.1 Actinomycetota bacterium
CGGGCTCGCCACGGCCCGGTGACCTGACGGGTCGTCAGGTAGTCTGCCCCGACTCGACAGTCCGGTGGTCCGATCCGGCCGCCCCGACATGAAGCGTGGTGCTGAGATGGGAATCTGCGACGGCAGGGTCGTGATCGTGACGGGCTCGGGCCGTGGTCTGGGCCGGGCGCACGCGCTGGAGTTCGCGCGTCAGGGGGCGAAGGTCGTGGTGAACGATCTGGGTGTCGCCCAGGACGGTTCGGATCCGGATGCCACCCCCGCCCAGCAGGTGGTCGACGAGATCGTCGCCCTGGGCGGCGAAGCGATCGTCTCGTCCCACGACGTCGCCGACTGGGATGCAGCGGGGGAGATGGTGCAGCTCGCGATCGACTCCTTCGGCGGGCTCGACGTCGTGGTGAACAACGCCGGGATCGTGCGTGACCGCATGTTCGTCAACTCCGAGCAGTCGGAGTGGGAGGCCGTGATGCGGGTGCACGTCCTGGGTCACGCCGCCCCGTCGCGTCACGCGGCCACCTATTGGCGGGCCCGCTCCAAGGCGGGCGAACAGGTGGACGCACGCATCATCAACACCTCGTCGGGAGCGGGGCTGATGGGGTCGATCGCGCAGGCTGCCTACTCCGCGGCCAAGGGTGCGATCACCTCGATGACGCTGGTGCAGGCCGCCGAGTTGGGTCGGATCGGGGTGACGGCCAACGCACTCGCTCCAGCGGCGCGCACCCGCATGACGGAGGAGGCGTTCGCCGACATGATGGCGGAGGTGGACGAGGGGGCCTTCGACGCCATGGACCCGGCGAACGTCTCGCCGCTGGTGGCCTGGCTGGGTTCGGCGGAGTCGGCCGGCGTGACGGGACGGGTGTTCGAGGTCGAGGGCGGCATCATCGGCATCGCCGAGGGCTTCCGGCACGGGCCGCGCTTCGACAAGGGCGCCCGGTGGGACCCCGCCGAGGTCGGCCCCGTCGTGGCGGATCTGCTGCGCGAGGCCGAGACGCCCACCCCCGTCTACGGCGCCGGCTGAGCAGGCCGCACCTCAGCGGCGTACCTGCCAGACCGTCCCGTTTTTCGGGACGGTGGCGACCTGCTGGTTCGCGGGGTGTCACGGGCCTCTCGGCCCGCTCTCCTCTCACCTGCCAGACCGTCCCGTTTTTCGGGACGGGTGGGTCGGTGGGCGCGTGTGGGGTTCGGCCGCCTTGGCGACCGGACCCCAGCGCAGAACGACTCTGAGGGGGCTCGTCAGCTGAGCCGCTCGACCACCATGGCCATGCCCTGACCGCCACCCACGCACATCGTCTCGACACCGAACGTGGCGTCGGACTCCTGCAGGTTGTGGATCAGGGTGGTCATGATGCGGGCACCGGTCATCCCGAACGGGTGGCCCAGGGCGATCGAGCCGCCGCGGGTGTTCAGCTTCTCCATCGGGATGCCGAGGTTCCGCTGCGACGGCAGGACCTGCGCCGCGAACGCCTCGTTGATCTCCACCAGGTCGACGTCGTCGACGGTCATCCCGGCCAGGGCCAGCGCCCGCCGGGACGCCTCGACCGGTCCGAGGCCCATGATCTCCGGGTTGAGCCCGGTGGCGGCCGACGACACGATCCGGGCCAGCGGGGTCAGTCCGAGCGCTGCGGCCTTCGTGTCGCTCATGACGACCACGGCGGCCGCACCATCGTTCAGCGGGCAGGCGTTGGCGGCGGTGACGGTGCCGTCGGGCCGGAACGCGGGAGCCAACTGGCTGACCTTCTCCAGAGTGGTTCCGGCGCGGATGCCGTCGTCAGTGCTCACGAGCCCGTCAGGGGTCTCCACGGGGGTGATCTCCGCCTCCCAGAAGCCGCTGTTGAGGCTCTCCTCGGCCAGGTTCTGGCTGCGGACGCCGAACTCGTCCTGGTCGGCCCGGGACACGTTCTCGAGCTGGGCGACGTTCTCGGCTGTCTGCCCCATGGCCAGGTACATGTCGGGCAGGCCTGGACCAGCGGACCAGACCGGGGCTCCGCCGGCGGCGCGCTCGGCGCTCCGGGCCTCGGCGTCGGCGAAGATCGGGTTCTTCGGCCCGTCCGCCATGCCGAACGGGAACCGGCTCGAGGTCTCGACGCCACCGGCGACGAACACGTCGCCGTCACCGGCCTTGATGGCGTGAGCCGCCATGCGGATCGTCATGAGCGACGAGGAGCAGTATCGGTTGACGGTGGCGCCGGGGATGTCGTCGAGCCCGGCGAGCACGGCGGCGACCCGGGCGATGTTGTGTCCCGACTCACCACCGGGCTGGCCACAGCCCCACAGTACGTCCTCGATCTCGGTGCGATCGAGCTCGGGCACCTTGTCGAGCACCGCCGTGATGATCGCTGCCGACAGGTCGTCGGGCCGCATGTCCTTGAGCGAGCCCTTGCCCATGCGGCCGATGGGCGTGCGAGCGGTGGCGACGATCACGGCGTCGGTCATTGGTGGTTCCCCTTGTCGTGCGAGTGGTCCTGCGGACGTGTCGAAGCGGCGAGGCTACCGATCGCTCGGCTGGGAGAGCCAGCCCACGGGGCCCCTCGGGCCCGTCGGCTCAGGGGAGGAAGCGGCTGATGGTGTCGGCGACGCAGGCCGGCTTGGGGAGCGGCTCGCCGTCCGGCCCCTGCACCTCGACGCTGACGCGGACGACGACCTGGACGCCGCCCTTCTGCTCGCTGGCCTCGACGACCTGTCCGACACCGCGGACGAACGCCCCGGAGGGCACGGGCGAGGGGAACCGCACCTGGCCGAGCCCGACGTTGACGCCCATGGACGCCCCGCGCACCTCGAGCAGGTCGGGGAGGAACAGGTTGACCAGCGACAGCGTGAGGTACCCGTGGGCGATGGGGCCACCGAACGGCGACTCGGCCCGGGCCCGCTCCACGGCGACGTGGATCCCCTGGGGGTCGCCGGTGGCGTCGGCGAACAGGCCGATCCGGTCCTGGGTGACCTCCACCCAGTCGGTGGCGCCCAGTTCCGCCCCCACGAGTTCGAGCAGTCCGGCGGGGGTGTCGACGACGGTCGTCTCTGTGTGGCTCCTCGGTCCGTGCGCTCAGGGGTGCTGCGACGAGACCGAGATGATCTCGCCGGTCAGGTAGGTC
>SXMI01000167.1 GCA_005777415.1 Actinomycetota bacterium
ATCGTTCTCGCGGTCGCGCGTCGATCGGCCGAAGCCGCCGGCCGATCTCGACGCGGAGTTCACGCGCGAGAGCGCAACCGCCATCCAACTGGCGCGACGCCGGGTCGCCGCGGCGCCAGGTCACCCAAGGCCGGCCGGGGCGGGCGCACCAGATCGTCACGCAAGCAGCCGGCGGCGCCGACGCGACTGGTCACCGTCGAGCCCGCCGGCCGGGCCGGCACCGAGTTCGCGCTCGGGCCGGAGCTCACGGTCGGTCGGGCCGCAGGCTGCTCGCTGGTCTTCGACGAGCGGTTCGTCTCGCAGGTCCACTGCCGGATCTTCCTGCGTGACGGGTCGGTGTTCGTCGAGGACCTCGGCTCGACCAACGGCACCTGGGTCAACGGCGCCCGGGTCGTCGGCCAGATGCCGGCGCGGCTGGGCGACCGGGTGCAGGTCGGCAACGTGGTGCTGGAGGTCCGGTGACGACGCTGCAGGCGGGCTCCGCCACGGTCGTCGGGCAGGTCCGGGCCGCGAACGAGGACAGCCACCGGGTGCTCGACGACCTGGTGATCGTGGCCGACGGCATGGGTGGCCACCGCGGCGGCGCGGTCGCGTCGGCCACCACCGTGCAGGTCGTCGGGGACACTGCCACCGGTGGAACCCTGGAGGATCTGGTCTCCGCCGTGCAGCGCGCCAACCGGCAGGTCTTCGACGACGCCCGGGCCGACCCGTCCCTGCGCGGCATGGGCACCACCGTGTGCCTGGTCGGCCTGGTCGAGCACGAGGGTTCCGCCGAACTGGCGGTGCTGAACGTCGGCGACAGTCGGGTGTACCTGCTGTCGGGCGGGCTGATGGAGCAGCTCACCGAGGACCACTCGCTCGTCGAGACCCTCGTCCGGGAGGGCCGGCTCACGCCGGAGGACGCCGAGGTCCACCCGCAGCGCAACGTCCTCACCAGGGCCCTGGGCGTGGACCCGGGCGTGGCGGTCGACGCCTGGTTGCTGCGCCCCGCCGACGGCGACCGCCTCCTCCTGTGCAGCGACGGTCTGTTCAACGAGGTCGCCGAGGACCGCATCGCCGAGCTGCTGGCCGAGCCGGACGCTCCCGAGCTGGTGGCCCGCCGACTGTGCGCCGAGGCCGATGCCGCCGGCGGCCGCGACAACATCACCGTGGTGGTGCTCGACGTCTCGGACACCGGTCGGGCGCCGGAGCCGCTCGTCGACCGGTACCGGCGGTTCAGCACACCAGCGGTGGACCTGTTCGGCGAGGACGACGGACCGAACACCGACACCGTGCTGGCGGTGGTCGGCACCGGGTCACCCCAGGGCGAGGCGGCCGTCGCCGGACCTTCGACGGGGGAACCGGTCGCCGGAGAGGCCGAGGAGTCGGCCGGGGACGCCGAGCCGGAGCCGGGTGCGGCCGAGCCACCCGTCGTGCCGCCGCCGTCGCCCTCGGCGCCGATCGTGACGGGCGACGACGACGGCGCCGTCCGCCGGAGCTGGTGGCGGGTGGCGGTCTTCGCCGGCGCCCTGCTGGGCGTTGTGGTGCTGGCGTTCGCAGCGGTGACCTACGTGGGCGGGACCGGCTACCACCTGGGCACCGTGGACGACGAGGTCGCCGTCTACCGGGGCCGGACCTGGGGAACGCTCTGGTTCTCGCCGCAGGTCGAGGTGCGGACCGGGTACTCACTCGACGACCTGCAGGCGGCCGGCCGCCGGGCCGTCGAGACCAACCGGGACTTCGACGACGTCGCCACGGCAGAGGGGTTCATCACCCAGAACACCACGACCACCACGACCACCACGACCACCACGACCACGACGGTCCCGCTGCCGGTTCCGCCAGTGCTGCCCCCGGGCACGCCCACACCGGTGGTGCCGGTGCCGCTCCCGCCGCCCGTGACCGTGCCCACACCGTGAGGCGACCGACGGCTCCGAGGGTCACCGGATCCCGGTGACCGCCACCGCACCCCCGAACCCGCGCGCCCCGACGCCCAACGTCCGGGCCGTCGCCACCCGTCGTCGCACGACCGAACTGGGCCTCCTGGTGCTCGTCGCCATCGTGGTCCTGAGCGCCTACGCGCTGGCGAGCCTGGGCCGCAACGCCTCGCTGCCCGCCGACATCGTCCCGTTCCTGGGCGTGGTCCTCGTCCTGCTCCTGGTCGCCCACCTGGCGGTCCGCCGATGGGCGGCGGCGGCCGACCCGCTGATCCTGCCGCTCGTCGCGTTCCTCAACGGCATCGGGTTCGTCTTCATCGCCCGGCTCGACGAGCAACTCGCCGGCCTGCAGGCGACGTGGACCGGCGTGGGCATCGCGGCGTTCGTCGTCACCCTGCTGGTGGTCCGGGACGTCCGGGTCCTGCAGCGGTACCGCTACACCTTCGGTCTGATCGGCGTGCTCCTCCTGTTGATGCCGCTCCTGCCGGTCTTCGGCCGCAACATCAACGGTGCCCGCATCTGGGTGGCGTTCGGCCCGGTGAGCTTCCAGCCGGGTGAGTTCGCCAAGATCGCCCTGGCGATCTTCTTCGCCGGCTACCTGGTCGAGCGCCGCGAGGTCCTGGGTGTGGCCACGTTCCGGGTCGGGCCGTTCAACACCCCGGACCCGAGGCAGTTCGCACCGGTGCTCGTCGCCTGGGGCGTGTCGCTGCTCGTCGTCGTGTTCGAGCGCGACCTGGGCTCGGCGCTGTTGTTCTTCCTGTTGTTCATCATCACGCTGTGGGTCGCGACCGGCCGGGCCGCGTACCTGGTCACGGGGTTCCTGCTCTTCGGCGTGGGTGCGGTGATCAGCTGGTCCATGTTCTCCCACGTCCAGGACCGGGTCTCGATCTGGCTGAACCCGTGGGCCGACCCGTCGGGATCGGGCTACCAGATCATCCAGGCCGCCTATGCGCTGGCCTGGGGTGGGACGACGGGCGTCGGCCCGGGCCTGGGGATCGTGGACCGCATCCCCTTCGACGAGACCGACTTCATCGTCGCGATCATCGGTGAGGAGCTCGGTCTGCTCGGCACCACGGCGATCCTGGTGGCCTTCCTCCTGCTCGCCGGGAGCGGGCTGCGGATCGCCAAGGGTGCCGGGGCCACCTTCGGGACGCTCCTGGCGGTCGGGCTCACCTCGCTGGTCGCGTTCCAGGCGTTCATCATCATGGCGGGGGTCACCCGCCTGCTCCCCCTGACCGGGGTGACGCTCCCGTTCGTGTCGTACGGCGGCTCGTCGCTCGTCGCCAACTACGTCCTGGTGGCGCTGCTCCTGCGCATCTCCGACCAGTCCATCCGCCGCGCTCCCGACCCGCTGGCGGCGCTGTGAGACGACAGATCGCCTTCCTGGGGGCTGCGATCCTCATCTGCTACACGGCGCTGTTCGTGAAGTTCAACCAGCTGCAGGTGTTCCAGGCCGGATCGCTGAACGACCGTCCCGAGAACACCCGCTCGCTGCAGCGTGACTTCAACGAACCCCGGGGGTCCATCGTGACCGCCGACGGGGTGCTGGCTGCCTTCTCCGAGGAGCGGCGCGCCACGCTCCGCTACCAGCGGGTCTACCCCGAGGCGGACCTGCTGTCGGCGGTCACGGGCTACTTCTCGTTCTCGCTCGGCTCGACCGGCGTGGAGCGGACCTACAACGACGAGCTGGCCGGCCGGACCACGGCGCTGAAGCTCCGCGAGCTCACCGGTCTGTTCTCGGACACCTCGAGCGAGGGCGACGTCGTGCTGACCGTCCGACGGGACGTCCAGGCAGTGGCGCGTGACGCGCTCGGGGAGCGGGAGGGCGCCGTGGTGGCGCTCGATCCGCGCACGGGCGGGATCATCTCGTTCTGGTCGTGGCCGCCCTACGACCCGAACGTGCTGTCGAGCAACGACACCGACGCGGCGCTCCGGGCCAAGGAGTTCCTCGACGCCATTCCGCAGAAGCCGCTGCTCACCCGCGCGTACCAGGAGAACTACTTCCCGGGCTCGACGTTCAAGATGGTCACTGCGGCAGCCGGACTGGAGTCCGGCCAGGTCACCCCGGCGGCGCCGGACTACCCGGTGGTCACCTCGTACACGCCACCGTTGACGAACCAGGCGATCTCCAACTTCGACGGCACCCCCTGCGGCGGGACGCTGTTCGTCATCACGGCCCGCTCCTGCAACAGCTCGTTCGCGCAGATGGCGGTCGAGCAGCTCGGTCCCGACCCGATGATCGCGGCCGCCGAGCGGACCGGCTTCAACGACACCCCGCCCATCGACCTGCCCGACCCGGCCCGTTCCGTCTACCCGACGGACTTCGGCGACGTGGTCGAACGTCCACCCGGGCGGGCGCCCGTGTACTCCGACGCCCCGCGCCTGGCCCAGACCGCCATCGGACAGAACGACGTCCGGGCCACCCCGTTGCAGATGGCGCTGGTCGCCGCCGGCATCGCCGCAGGTGGCGAGGTCCCCACGCCCCACGTGATGTCCGAGATCCGCGCCCGGGACGGTGCCGTCGTCGACCGCTTCGAGTCCGAGACCTGGTTGCAGTCCATGTCACCGGCGGACGCGGCGACGCTGCGTCAGGCCATGGTCGGCGTGGTCACCGACGGCACGGCCCGCAACATGGCGATCCCCGGCGTCGAGGTGGGCGCCAAGACGGGGACGGCCCAGCTGGGGACCACCCCACCCCGGTCGCACGGGTGGATGATCGCCTTCGGCGGCCCGCCCGGCCAGCCGCCAAAGGTGGCGGTGGCAGTGGTGGTCGAGAACCTGAGCGGTGCGAGCGCCGACACGGGTGGGGCCACCGCCGGGCCGGTGGCTCGGGCCGTGCTGGCCGCGGCACTGGGGGTCTCGTGACGGTGCCGCAGCCCGCACCCGGTGCCCCTCTACGCTGTTCCCGGTATGGCTGAGGACGACCCGAGGGTCCTGGGGGACCGTTACGAGATCCACCGGCATCTGGCTCGGGGCGGGATGGCGCAGGTCTACCTGGCCCGGGACCGGGCGCTCGACCGTCCGGTGGCGGTCAAGGAGTTGGTCCCCGAGTTCGCCACCGACCCCTCGTTCGTGGAGCGCTTCCGCCGAGAGGCCCAGTCGGCGGCCCGACTGACGCACCCCAACGTGGTGGCCGTCTACGACTGGGGAACCCAGGACGGCACCTACTTCATCGTGATGGAGTACGTCGACGGACCGTCGCTGTCGCAGCTGATCCGTCGGGACGGCGCGCTCCACCCCCGGCGGGCGGCCGAGATCGCCTCCGAGGTGGCGGCTGCGCTCGGCTTCGCCCACTCCCAGGGCGTCGTCCACCGCGACGTGAAGCCCGGCAACGTCCTGTTGACGGCGAGCGGTCAGGCCAAGGTCGCCGACTTCGGCATCGCCCGGGCCATGTCGTCGGTCGACGAGGAGCTGACCCAGACCGGGTCGGTGATGGGCACCGCCACCTACTTCTCACCGGAACAGGCCCAGGGACTGCCGGTCGACGCCCGGGCCGACCTCTACTCGCTGGGCGTGGTGCTCTACGAGATGGTGGCGGGTCGACCGCCGTTCAGCGGCGACACGCCGCTCGCCATCGCCTACAAGCACGTGCAGGACCTGCCGGCCCGGCCGTCGACGATCGTCCCGGACATCCCGGTGGGTCTCGAGGCGATCATCATGAAGTTGCTGCAGAAGCAGCCGCTCGACCGCTACGCGTCGGCCGAGGACGTGCGCGCCGACCTGAACCGGTTCCTGGCGGGCGAGACCACGTTCGCCGAGGCCTCGCTCGTCTCGGCCGGCGCGGCGGTCGCAGCGGCCTCGGCCACGACGGTGCAGCCGGCGGTCGCCGAGGAGTTCGACGAGTTCGACGAGGACGAGCCGCGTTCTCGGACCGGGTTGTTCATCGGGATCCTGGTGCTGCTGCTCGTGCTCCTCGCCGGGCTGTTGTTCTGGTTCGCCCGAGGGCTCAATGCCGCCGACGTGGAGGTCCCGGCGACGATCGGCCTGACACAGGCCGAGGCCGAGGCGTTGCTGCGCTCCGAGGGGTTCGAGGTCCGTGTGACCGAGCAGGCGAACCCCAGCATCGAGGCCGGACGCGTGATCTCCCAGGATCCGGCACCGCGGACGAAGGCGCCGGACGGTTCCACGGTCGAGATCGTGGTCTCCCAGGGTCCGGCTCAGGTCGCCGTGCCCGATGTGGTCGGCCGGACCCAGTCCGAGGCTCAGTTCATCATCGCGGCCGCGGGTCTGCGGTCGAAGGTGATCTCGATCGAGGACCGCGACACCGAGCCGGGCCGTGTGATCTCGTCCAACCCGGCGGCCGGCGTGCCGGTGTCCAAGGACTCCGAGGTCGAGCTGCGGATCTCCAAGGGCCCGGGCGAGGAGCTGGTGCCGAACGTCGCCGGACAGTCGCTGTCCGCCGCCCAGGCGGCGCTCCAGGCGGCGGGCTTCAAGGTCGGTGGACCCGATGAGGAGTCGAGCGACGAGGTCGCCGCCGGCAAGGTCATCCGCACCGATCCGGCGGCGGGCAGTTCGATCGAGAAGGGGTCGACCGTGACCGTCGTGGTGTCGACCGGTGTCGAACAGGTGCAGATCCCGAGTGTGGTCGGCGACCCGCGCAACGAGGCCGAGCAGTCGCTGGTCAACAAGGGGTTCCGGGTCGAGGTCGTCGAGCAGGACCTCTCTCCGGGCGACTCGAACGTGGGCAAGGTCATGTCCCAGCAGCCGACCGGCGGGTCATCGGCGGCCAAGGGGTCCACGGTGCGCATCACGGTGGGTCGGGCCACGGCGTCGTCGACCACGACCACGACCGAGGCCCCCACGACGTCGACGACGTCCCCCTGACGTCGTCGCCTGGACGCCGGGAGTGGGTCGGGTCCGGGGTGCTGCGCCGGTGGCCGTGGCGCTCGGGGCCGCCGGCCTGCTGGCGCTCGTGCTCGGGTTCGCTCCGACGCTGAACCCGATCGACCTCGTACTGGGCCGAGGGCGGTCCGTCGTGCTCGGCGACTTCGTCGGATCGTCGCTCCCGGGGGTGCGGGCCGAACTGGAGTCCTCGGGCCTCGTGGTGGAGACCCGCAACGGGTTCAGCCTGACGGTCCCGCGCGGCTCGGTGCTGGCCCAGGATCCGCTGCCCGGCTCCCGGGTGGCTCCCGGTGCGACGGTGTCGCTGGTCGTCAGCCGTGGTGCCGTCCGGGTCGTGCTCGACGACCTGGTCGGCCAGTCACTGACGCAGGCGCGGGCACCGCTCGACGAGGCGGGCGTGACGGTGGAGGTCGTCGAGCGCCCCGACGAGGTGGTCCCGGCGGGTGTGGTGCTCGAACAGGAACCCGGTCCGGGGCTGGAGGTCCAGGGGGATTCGGTGGCGCGACTGGTGGTCTCGGGCGGTCCGGCGCCGCGACCGGTTCCCGACGTGTCGGGCCGGTCCCTGCCGGTTGCGGCCTACGCACTGGGTGCCTTCGGCTTCGACGTCGTCGAGGTCCGGGGCACCTCGGCGACGGACCTGCCCCCGGGGGCGGTCGTGGGGACCGACCCTCCGGCGGGGACGACGTCTGAGCGGGGCACGCCGGTGGTGGTCGTGGTCTCGGGGGACGCGCCCCCGGCGCCGGTCCCGGGTGTGGTCGGCGAGCCGGCCGGCCCGGCGGCCGAGGCGGTCCGCGCCGCCGGGTTCGAGGCCAACGTCGTCACCGCCAACGAACTGGAGCTGGCCCTGGCGGCACAGGCCGCGTCCGAGCCCGGGACGCCCGTCCGCCCACCGTCACCGGGCACCGTGGTCCTCCAGTCCCCGGCGGCGGGTACGGAGCGTCGCCCGACCTCGGTGGTGACGCTGGTGGTGGCGCCGTGACGGTGACGGATCGAACGGCGCCCACGGAGTCGGCCGGGGGCCGGTCATCGGGGTTCTCGTTCGGGCGCCGGGAGTCGATCCGGCTCACCGAGGTCGGACCGCCGGAGGAGGTCGATCTCGGTCGACACCCGCGGGCCACGCTGGCCGTGCTCGGTGCCGTCGTGCTGCTCGCCGTCGTGGTGGTGCTCGGCCTGCGGTCGACCTTCGAGCGTTCGAGTGAGGACGCCGAGGCGCCCCGGGTGGTGCTGCCGGTGCTGAGTGGACTGGCGGCGTCCGACGCTCAGAGCCGACTGGAGGCGTTGGGGGTCCAGGTCTCGGTGGACTTCACCCCGAACGCCACCGTTCCGGCCGGGTCGGTGTTCGCCCAGACACCTCGGTCCGGGGCCAAGGTGGAGGTCGGGAGCGAGGTCGTGCTGCAGGTCAGCGACGGACCGGCCGGGGTGGTCGTCCCGGAGGTGGGCCGCGTCCAGACGGCGATCGCCGCCGCGCTGTTCTCCCGGCTGGGTCTGGCGGTCGACGTGGTCGACGTGGCGAACGATGAGGTCCCGGCGGGCGAGGTGGTCGGTACGGTGCCGGCCGCCGGATCCCCCGCCCCCCCGAGCGGTGTCGTCGAGTTGCGCGTGTCCGCGGGCCCTGCGCCACGGACCGTCCCCGAGGTGGTCGGCCTCGAGGTGGGCCCGGGCATGTCGGCCATCGGCCGCGCCGGCCTGGGACTGGGCGAGGTGGACGAGGAGGTCCGGGACGGCGTCGAACCCGGTGTGATCCTGCGGGTGGAGCCGCCGCCGGGAGCGGACGTCCCACCGAGGACACCGGTGGACGTGGTGGTGAGCGGCCGGGGTGAGTCCGAGGTCGCACCGTCCTTGGTCGGGCTGTCGCAGCCGACCGCCGAGCAGGTGGCGGACGGGCTCGTCTTCCTGCGGGTCCGCACGCAGCGCCTGTCGCCCGGCGATCGACTGGTCGGGCGCGTGCTGGAGCAGAGCATTCCTCCCGGCGTGGCGATCGAACCGGGGACGACCATGGAGGTCGTCGTCGGGACGACCTGACCGCACGGAGCGGCCGGGGCGGACGGAACCGGCTCAGGCGGGTGGGGCGCAGGCGCGGAGGAAGTTCCCGACGAGGTCGTGGCCGGCGTCGGTCAGCACCGACTCCGGGTGGAACTGCACCCCCTCGATCGGCCGCTCCCGGTGCCGCAGGCCCATCACGAGCCCGTCGTCGGTCCAGGCGGTGACCTCCAGGCAGTCGGGGACCGAGTCCCGGTCGACGATGAGCGAGTGGTAGCGGGTGGCCTCGAGCGGGTCCGGCAGCCCCTCGAACAGGCCACGACCGTCGTGGTGCACCATCGACGTCTTCCCGTGGACGACCTGCGGCGCCCGGGCGACCGTGCCGCCGAACACCTCGCCGATGCACTGGTGGCCCAGGCACACGCCGAACACGGGGACCCGTTCTCCCCAGGTGCGGATGAGCTCGTTGGAGATGCCGGCGTCGGCGGGCGACCCCGGTCCGGGGCTGATCAGGATGCCGTCGGGGTCGATGCGCTCGACGTCGTCGAGGCTCACGGCGTCGTCCCGGTGGACGATCGGTTCGGCCCCCAACTCACCGAGGTACTGGACCATCCTTGCCGCCCGATAAGCCGAGCAGAATACGATCCCCTTCCTTGATCATGGCGTAGTCGCCAATCGCACGGCCGGCGGCGGTAAGCAGGGGCTTGGGCGGTTGAACGCGGAAGTTGTTGATGGGGAGGACGCCTTCCTTCACAGCAGGGGCCGCAGCATGGCCTCTAGACGCGCTGCGTCGAGCAGACCGACCTGGCTGCCAGCGGCCTGGCCACGGCGGTCGATAATGACGGTGTAGGGCAGGGCATCCGTGTGATTGCCAAGGGCGAGAGAGAGTTCGCTGCCGCCAATTTCACCCAAGTAGATCGGGTAATTGGTGGGCTTGGCCGCCAAAAAACGCTGCACATTCGCGGGGGTGTCGAGGGCGATGCCGATGAATTGCACGCCAT
>SXMI01000168.1 GCA_005777415.1 Actinomycetota bacterium
ACCTCCCGCTTCAGGAACGGCACGACGAACCCGGCGACCAGCACGACCACGGCCAGCGGGAACCCGACCAGCAGCGGCTGGACCGACAGGCCGGCCCCGACCAACCCGACCGCCACCAGGCCGGCGGCGATCAACCCCCGCCAGCGGGTCCGGTCGACCCGATCGCCCGCAAACCCCAACAGCGCCGGGAGCAGTGTGAGCGAGGCCACCATCGTCACCGTCACCACCACCGCTGCACCCACACCCAGGCCGGTGACGAAGCTCACGTTCATGAGCAGCATCCCGAGCAGCGAGATCACGACCGTCAGACCGGCGAAGGTCACGGCCCGGCCCGAGGTGTCGATGGCGATCGACACCGCCTCGGTCACCGAGTGCCCCGCACGGAGCTGCTCCCGGTAGCGGGTGACGATGAAGAGGGCGTAGTCGATCCCGACGCCGAGCCCGATCATGATCCCGAGCGTCGTGGCGAAGTCCGGCATGGACATGACGTTCGACAGGAGCACCAACAGCACCGACCCGACGCCGATCCCGCCGAGCGCCACGCCGATGGGGAGCCCCATGGCGAGCACCGAGCCGAACGCCAGGATCAGGATGACGATGGCGAACGCCAGTCCGAGCAGCTCCGATGCGGGCGGCTCGAACTGGGCGAACATGGCGCCGCCGAACTCGATGCGGAGCCCGTCCACCTGGGGGGCCAGCTCGGTGATGCGGGCGCCGAACTCCTCGGCCTCGTCCCGGTCCAGCTCCCCCTCGACCTCGACGGTGGCGAAGGCGATCGTGCCGGCCACACCGGGCACCGGCGAGATCTGCACCTCGCCCCCGGGAGCGAACGGCGACACCACGGTCGTGCGGTCCAAGGCGGCGACGCGGTCGAGGAACTCGGTGGCGGCCGCCCGCTCGGCCTCGGAGAACCCGTCGGGCGACTCGAAGACGATGTTGCCGGTCTCGCCGGCGCCAAGGCCGCCGAACGACGACTGGAGGATGTCGAATCCGGCCTTGCTCTCGACGTCCGGCAGGCCGAACTCGCTGCGGAAGTCGTCGCCCACCGCGCTGGTGGCGGCGCCACCCAGGATGAGCACCACGACCCAGGCGACGACGATCCAGCCCCGACGCCGAACACAGAACTCACCGAGTCGAGCGAACACCTGCACCTCCGAAGGTCCCGGCCGGACGATTCGGGTCGGCCCTGGCCCCTCAGGTTCGCCCACGGGACCTGCTCGCGACCACCACCGCCAGCGTGACATCCGTCGCCCCACCCCCGGCTCTGTGGTGCGAGCTCCATGCATATGCATGTCGCTCGCACCACAGAGCCGGGAAGGAGCCGGCTCAGCTGCGAAGGACGACGGGTACGATCACCGGCCGACGGCGGGTCCGGTCGGAGACGAACGAGCCTGCGGCGCGCCGGATGACCTTGGCGAGCTCCTGGTCGTTCGGCTTGCCGCCGGCCAGCGCATCACGCACCGCTCCGCCCACCCGCTCGGACAGCTCGGCGATCAACGCCGCCGAGTCGCCGGCGAGCACCCACCCGCGGGTGGCGACCTCAGGTCCGGCCACGAGTCGGCCCCTGCCGTCGACGCAGATGATCACCGACACCAGCCCCTCACGCGACAGGACCTGCCGGTCGGCCAGCACGTTGGTGCTCACGTCCCCGACCGTCCCGTGGACGTACACGTAGTCGGCCGGCACCGTGCCGGCCTTGCGGAGGCCGCGGTCGTCGAGCACCAGTCGGTCCCCGTCCTCGGCCACCAGCACGTTCTCGGCGGGCATGCCCATCAGCTCCGCGATCCGGGCGTGGGCGACCAGGTGGTGGTACTCGCCGTGCACCGGCACGAACCACTCCGGCTGCACGATCGACTGGTAGAGCTTCAGTTCCTCCCGCTTGGCGTGGCCGGTGGCGTGCACGTCCGAGATCCCGGAGTGCACCACGTCGGCACCCAGGCGCATCAGGTTGTCGATCACACGCGTCACGGCGTGCTCGTTGCCCGGGATCGGGTGCGAGCTCAGGATCACCGTGTCCTCGTCGGTCAGCGCCAGCCATCGGTTGTCACCGGTCGCCAGCTGCGCCAACGCCGACATGGGCTCACCCTGGGACCCCGTGCAGATCACCATGACGCGCGCCGGGTCGTGGTCGCCGATGTCGTCGGCCGAGATGAGCGCCGAGTCGGGGATCCGCAGCAGGCCCAGCTCCCGGGCCATCGTCACGTTGCGCCGCATGGACCGGCCCAGCGGAGCGACGACCCGGCCGAAGGCGACCGCCGCGTCGGCCAGCTGCTGGATCCGGTGGATGTGACTGGCGAAGCACGCCACGACGACCCGACGGCCCTCCTGGTGGTGCATCAGGTTGTAGAGCACCTCACCGACGCTCGACTCCGAGCGTGAGTGCCCGGGCTGATCGGCGTTCGTGGAGTCCGCGAGCAGCAGCCGGATCCCGTCGGTGTCGGCGAGCGCCCCGATGTGGGCCAGGTCCGTGAGCCGGTGGTCGACGGGCGTCAGGTCGATCTTGAAGTCGCCCGAGTGCAGGATCGTCCCCTGGGAGGTGTGGTAGGCGGTGGCGAACGCCTGGGGCACCGAGTGGGTGGTCGGGATGAACTCGACGTCGAACGGGCCGATCTCCCACACCTCGCCGTCGGCGACCGGCGTCAGGTCGGTCCGCTTCAGGAGCCCGGCCTCCTCGATGCGGCCCCGGGCGAGGCCCAGGGTCAGCTCGGAACCGAACACCGGGAACTCGGCCTCACGCAACAGGTACGAGAGCCCGCCGACGTGGTCCTCGTGGCCATGGGTGGCGACGCACCCGACGATGTCGTCGGCCCGCTCCAACAGCCACGAGAAATCCGGCAGGACGACGTCGACACCGAGCATGTCGGTGTCGGGGAACATGATCCCGCAGTCGATCAGGAGGAGCGACCCCTCCTGTTCGAGCACGGCGCAGTTGCGGCCGATGTCGCCGAGGCCGCCGAGGAATGTGACGTGGACCGGTGCAGCCATCGATCAGCCCAACCCGTCCAGCACGGCGCGGGCCCGGGCGGCGAGCCCGTCGGGCGCCGGGCCCATCGGCGGGCGGCATGCACCGACCCGCAGTCCGAGCACGCCGAGCAGCACCTTCGTCGGGATCGGGTTCGGCGCTTCGTCGCCCGTCTCGAAGTCGAACGACGGCACCAGCGACGCGTTGATCCGACGGGCGGCGGCCAGGTCACCCCGCTCGGCGGCGTCGAACATCTCACCGAACTGCCGGGCCACCCAGTGCGATGCCACCGAGATCACCCCGACCGCCCCGACGGCGATCAGCGGCAGCGTGGCCGCGTCGTCGCCGCTGTAGAGCTCGAAGTCGGAACGCACCAGCGACATGAGCCGAGCGGTCTCGGCCGGGTCGCCGGCCGCGTCCTTGACACCCACCACGTTCGGGACCTCCCGGGCCAGTCGGACGAGCGTCTCGGTCGCCACCTTGCGTCCGGTCCGGACGGGGATGTCGTAGACGACCACCGGTAGGTCGGTGGCGCCGGCGACCGCCCGGAAGTGCGCCTCGATGCCCGCCTGCGACGGCCGGTTGTAGTACGGCGTCACGCTGAGGATGCCGTCGACGCCCGTCTCGGCGGCCATCCGGGTCAGCTCGACGGCGTGCGCCGTGGCGTTCGACCCCGTGCCGGCGAGCAGCGGCACGTCGACCGTGTCCCGCACCCGCCGGAACAGCGCCAGCGCCTCGGCGTCGCTCATGGTCGGCCCCTCGCCGGTCGTCCCGGCCAGCACGAGCCCGTCGGAGCCGGTGGCGACCAGCCAGTCGGCCAGCTCGGCGGCGGCGTCCAGGTCGAGCTCACCCCGCTCGTCGAACGGGGTGACCATGGCGGTGACGACCCGCCCGAACCGGGCGCTCACGTCACCACCTGCCGGGCCGTCGGTTCGTGTGGTCCAACTGCGTTCACGATCACTCCTGGGTCTCCCCGGTCCGTTCCTGGCTGCGGTCCCGGCCGAGCGTGGCCAGGAGGTCCTCGTGCAACTCGAACCACACCGTGTGGTACGAGTCGATCGACGGGGCCGTGATCCACTCGTGGTCACCGGCCCGCACCCGCTCGTGAGCGACCTCCAGCCGCTCGGCATAGCCGCGGAACCGCCAGAGACTACCGGCCAGCGACCGGGTCACCGGCATGGCCCGTTCCTGGATGGCCTCGAGGCGCCCCAGCACCGCCCGGTCCCGGTCGGCGTCGGCGTGGTCGTTGACGACCGGCCCGTCCGGCGAGTCGACGACCTGCCAGTCGGTGCAAACCGACAACAGCATCGGGTTGAGCTCGACGAACGCGCCGTAGGCCGACTCGACCTGCGGCCCGACGCCGGCCCCGGCGAGCTCGGCGGCGAGCAGGGCCTCGCCCCGGGTCCGCCCCGCCGCCGTCAGCCGCCATCCGCTGAACCGACCGGCCCGGTGGGCCACGTCGCCGGTCGCCTCCAGGTCGGCCAGGCAGTCGGTCACCTCGTCGGCGTGCAGGTCGTAGCGGGCGGCGACCACGTCGACCTCGGCCAGGTTCCGCAGCCGGAGGGCGTGGAGGACGAGCAGCGTCGTGGCCGGGACGGGCAGGTCGGTCACGGGCGGACCCGAGGCGCGACGACGCCGGGTCGACCGACCCGGCGTGTCGTGCCACTCGGCGGCCGGCGGACCGGCCCGGAGCTCAGTGCCCGGCGGGCGCCAGGTCGTTGCCGAGGGCGAAGTTCTCGTACTCGTCGGTGGTGTCGACCCAGTCCTCGAACTGGATGACGCCGATCTCCTCGAAGCGGTGCCGCAGCCACTTGTCATTGCGGTCCAACAGGCCGAGCTTCTTGCAGTTCGGGACGATCTTCGAGAACAGCATCATCTGGAACATCTGCCGGGTGGGCGTCCGCATGACGAGCTCGATCGCCTCCTTGACCGGCACGTCCATGCGCTCCCAGACCTCCTGCTGCATGAAGCGGTCACGCATCCGGACGGCGGCCTCGAAGGCGAACTCCTGGCGCTCGAGCATCTCGGCGTCGGAGAGCTGCTCGTAGAACTCCTTCAGCGACAGCACACCGAAGGCCACATGGCGGGCCTCGTCGCTCATGACGTAGCGGAGCAGCTGCTTGAGGAGCGGCTCGGTGGTCATCTGGTGCATGAACCCGAACGCCGCCAGCGCCAGGCCCTCGACCATGATCTGCATGCCCAGGTAGGTCATGTCCCACCGGCTGTCGCCGACGATGTCGTCGAGCAGCATCTTCAGGTGGGCGTTCACCGGGTAGTAGCCCGACAGCTTGGTGTCGAGGTACTTGGCGAACACCTCGACGTGGCGGGCCTCGTCCATCACCTGCGTGGAGGCGTAGTACTTGGCGTCGATCCACGGGACCGTCTCGACGATCTTGGCCGTGCAGACCAGGGCGCCCTGCTCGCCGTGCATGAACTGGCTGAGCATCCAGTTCTGGCTCTCCACGCCGAACTCGAGCCACTTCAGCTCGTCCCAGTGCTCCATCGGGGTGCCGGCCACGTCGACGTCGGCGTCGAAGCCGCCGTTGGCGAGCGCGTTCTCGGCCACCACCTTCTCCTGGTCGACGACCGTGTCCCACGGGAGGTCGGTCTCGCCGTTCCACATCGAGACCTTGGCCTTCTCGTAGAGGCGGTTCAGCGCCGGGCGCTGCCCCTTCTCGTAGTCCCACGTGAAGATGGCCTCGGCGTTGTCCTTCACCGCGTGGATCACCTCGTCGCGGTCGGTGTTGGTGATGCCGAGGATGGCTTCGAGGTCGTTGATGTCCTCGCGGCCGATCAGCTCTTCGTTGGTCGACATGGGTCGGGGCTCCTTGGGTGCGGGGTCAGCGGTCGGGGATCAGGACGGGC
>SXMI01000026.1 GCA_005777415.1 Actinomycetota bacterium
AGGTCGGCCGGATCGTCGCCGGTCTCGACGAGCATCCGGGCCGCCCCCAGCACGGTCTGGCGCACCAGGGTGTCGGCCAGCTCGTCGGACAGGCCGACCCGGACCGCCGCCGAGCGGAGGTGCTCGGCGAGCAGGAACACGTAGGCCGGCCCAGAGCCCGAGACCGCCGTGACGGCGTCGAGTTCCGACTCCTCGACCCGGACCACCGTCCCGACCGGTCGCAACGACGCCTCGGCGTCCTCGAGGTCGATCTCCCGGGCGTGTCGTCCCGCAGCGATCGCCGTGACGCCGTCACCGAGCAGCGCCGGGGTGTTGGGCATGGCCCGGACGACCGGCACCTCGCCGACGACCGCCTCGATCGAAGCGGTGCCGACACCGGCGGCGATCGACACCACCCGCTGCAGTCCCGCTGCGACCGCCCTGCGGAGCGCCTCGTGGACGTCGGCGGGTTTGGTGCAGACCAGCACGTCCCGCGCCGCCACCGGCTCGGGCTCGATCCGCACCCCGGGGAACCCCGACGTCAGCACCGCACGACGATCCGGGTCCCGCTCCACCACCACGACCTCGGACGGCGCCAACCCACCGTCGAGGAACCCGCGCAGCAGCGCCGCACCCATGCGGCCGCCGCCGAGCACCTGGACCCGCACGGGAGCCCCACCCGATCCGCTCGGTGCTGCGGGTGAACGATCGTCGGACACGCCCGGATCGTACCGGCCGGGTCAGCTGCGCTCTCCCACGGCCGACCCGGACGGGGAGGGACGGGTCGGCGCAGGACCCGATGCCGCGGCCGGCAGCGCGCCGACCTCAGCCCTGGAAGCGACTGCCGAGAGCGATCCGGACCAACGGCCGGAAGTGCTGCTCCACGTAGGCGTAGACGCTCCCGAGGAGTCGGTCGAGCTCCTCGCTCGACACCTCGGTCACCGGGATCGACCCGACCAGGTAGATCGCGTCCTCGTCGCCGATCGCGAACGCCAACCCCCGGAGGGCGAGGTTGCGGCGCAACACGTACTCGTAGGCCTCGGCGTGACGTTCCATGGGGGCGGGCGCCACGTAGGTCTCGACGTGGAGCGCCCGCTGCTGGAGGTGGAACCAGATGGAGAAGACCGCCTTCTCCTCACCTGCGACCCGCACGAACCAGCGGTCCACATCACGCTGCTCGTCGTGTTCGACAGCGAGGACGACCGGGTTCTCCTCGAGGAGTCGACCCAGCCACCCCTCGATGCACTCGACCGCCCGCCGCCGCTCGTCGTCGGTCGGGGGCCGACGGTCGTCACTCACCGGCACACCACCGGGCGACGGGCCCCGAGGTCTGCGTACAGACGACGCAGCCGGCCCGCGGTCGTGGACCAGGAGAACCCGGAGGACAGCTCGGCGGCGGCCCGGCCCATGGCCGCGGCCCGACCGGGCTGGGCGATCAGCTCATCGATGCGGGCGGCGAAGTCCGCCGGATCCCGCCCCTCGACCAGGAACCCGGTGTGGCCGTGCTCCACGAGCGTGCGCAACCCACCGACGGCGGCGCCGACGACGGGGATCCCGCAGGCGGCGGCCTCGAGGGCGACCAGCCCGAACGACTCGGACCTCGACGGCACGATCACGACGTCGGCGGCCCGGTAGTAGGTGGACAGCACGTGGTGCGGCTGCGGATCGACGAAGTTCGTCCGATCGGCCAGGCCCAGGTCGTGGACCGCTGACTGCGTGCGCTCCCACTCGGCGGTCCCCTCGGGGCCGCTCGGCCCCCCGACCACCACGAGCCGGGCCCGGGTATCCCGGAGGCGGGCGAGCGCCTCGACCGCGACGACGGGCCCCTTCAGGGGTTGGATCCGACCCACGAACAACACGGTCGGTCGGTCGTCGAGCCCCAGCGCAGCCCGGGCCCCCGCCCGATCCCCCGGCGAGAAGAACGCCCGGTCGACCCCCGGCGGAACGATCTCGATGCGGGTCGGGTCCGCGCCGTACAGCTCGACGAGCTGACCGGCCTCCACGGTGTTCGAGGCGCAGATCGCATCGCAGCAGCCGATCACCGTGGTCTCCGCCCGGACCCGCGACCCGGGCTCCAGGTCGCCGGCGTCGGCCTTGACCCGGGCCAGCGTGTGGAAGGTCGACACGAGCGGGAGCTCGAGGCGGTGCTTGAGGGAGTGGGCGGCGACGGCGGACAACCAGTAGTTGGCGTGCAGGACGTCGGCCGGCCGATCCGCCAGGTCCCGGGCCACGCCGTCGGCGAACTCGTCCACCAGGCCGGGGAGCTGTTCCTTGGTCGCATCGACCGGACCGGCCGGGATGTGGACCACCTCCACCCCCGGCTCGACCGCTACCCGCTCCGGCAGGTCCTCGGCCCAGCGGCGGGTGTAGACCCGCACGTCGACACCGGCCTGTCCCAGCGCACCGGCGAGCTCACGGACGTAGACGTTCATCCCCCCCGAGTCGCCGACGCCCGGCAGGGCGAGCGGCGACGTGTGCAGCGAGATGACGGCGACGGAACCCACGACCGGTGCAACCCTCAGGCCGCGGGCGGATTCCCGTCGCCCGAGGAGGCGTCGGTCACGGCGGCGACGACGCCGGTCAACTCGTTCTCACGACGGAACGACTCGTAGATCCGGATCAGCGACTTGCGCTGCTCCTCGGTCAACGACTGGTCGCGCCGGATCTCGGCGATCGGGTCGACCGTGCTCGTGGGCTCGTCCAGGATCCCGGCCCGGATGTACAACGACTCGGACGAGATCTCGAGCGCCCGGGCGATCTGCTGGAGGATCTCGGCCGAGGGGCGACGCAGACCTCGCTCGATCTGCGAGAGGTAGGGGTTGGACACCCCGGCCAGGTCGGAGAGCCGACGAAGCGACATCTGGCCGACGTTGCGCTGCTCGCGGATGAACTCGCCGAGGTCCTGCCACCGACGGTCGAGGTCGTCTCTCACAGTCGGAGAGGCTACCCCTCGGTCCGGGGAACCCCCTGATCGGGGGCACCGGACACCGGCGGGCCCGCCGGAACCGCGCCGCGGATCCCGTCGAACGGCTTCAGGGCAACAGGTCGTCCACGGTGGCACCGTCGCGGTACCGGGCGATCAGCTCCTCCTGGATGCGGTCCATCCGGGTGTGGACCTCCCGCCGGGCGGTCGAGACCAAGCGCTCGTAGGTCGCGATCTGCTCCGCGGCCGTGGCCAGTCGGGCATCGTCGAGGTCGGCGAGCCGGCCCAGCTCCGCCGGACCGATGAACGCGTCGAGTTCCGCCACGACCGAGGCCGCCCACTCGGGCGGTGCGAGGTCCTGCGGCGGTCGGGGCATCCCCGGACCGCGGGTGTTGCCCGCCAGCGCCGACGGGAGCCGATCGACCAGCTCGCTCGTGTCCACTCCGCGACGCCGCTCCAGTTCGCTCGCGACGGTGTCGAGCCGACCCTGCACCATGCGTCGGGCGTAGGACAGGCCGTTCTCCACGTCCTGGTAGGCGTCCCGCACCGCACGCAGGTCCTGCATCGAGCAGGACCCCAGGTCGGCGGGCTCGTCGATGGCGAGCAGCGCTTCGAAGTCCACGCCGACACGCTACCGCCGTCCCACACGGGTCCGGTGAGTCGGCCTCAACCGACCAGCCACACCCCGGCGAGGAAGAGCGGCGCAGCCACCAGGTAGGTGTCGATCCGACGGGCCCGGACCGCGACCGAGGTCCGCTCCGGCAGGAACGCCGTCAGCACCATCTGGCCCAGCGGGCAGGCCAGCGCCACGAGCCCACCCACGACCCACGTCCCGGCGGCGTCGAACGGCTCGGGCTGGAACGCCGCCATGGTGAAGGTCACGGCGAGGACACCGATCACGCCGCACACCGGCCCCTCCCAGGAGCGCCGTGACTGGGCACCGACCAGGAAGTTGCCCGCGTCGTAGAGGGACACCGCGCAGATGAGGAACAGACCGGCCCACGGGCCGGCAACGACCGTGAGGACGACCGGGACGCACGCGACGAGCGGCAGGACGCTCGACAGCATCAGCTCCGGTGACGGTTGACCACGGCGACCGAGTGCGACCGAGATGCCCAGGGCCGAGATCGAGGCGACGACGATCGCCGCTCCGGCCGCACCCGAGCCGGCGACCGCCACGGCGGTGGCACCAGCGGCGAGCAGACCGGCGGCCAGCCGCTGCGGCCCGGGCCGAGCGTCGGCGCCGC
>SXMI01000169.1 GCA_005777415.1 Actinomycetota bacterium
AGTTGACCGTGGCATGTCCTCGGTAGGCCAGACCCGCCTCGTAGAGCCGGAGGAAGATCCACTGGGTCCAGTGGATGTAGCTGGGGTCGTGGCTGCGCACCTCGCGGCGCCAGTCGTAGACGCCCCCGATCCGGGTGATCGAGCTGCGGAGCTGCTCGATCCGCTCGTCGGTGAACGCCCGCGGGTGGCGGCCCGTCCGGATGGCGGCGTTCTCGGCGGGGAGCCCGAAGCTGTCGAAGCCCATCGGCGACAACACGGCGTCGCCCTGCATGGTCCGGTAGCGGGTCAGCAGGTCGCCGAAGGTGTAGTTGCGGACATGGCCCATGTGGGCGGCGCCGGACGGGTACGGGTACATGCACAGCACGTAGGAACGGGGCCGGGGGTCGTCGTTGTCGACCTCGTAGGTGCCGTGCTCCTGCCAGTACGACTGCCAGTGCGGCTCCAGGACCGTCGGCTCGTAGCGCTCGAGGTCGCTCGTCTCCTCCGCTGGTTCCCCGGTCGGGGTGTCGGTGTCCGGTCGGGGCACCGGCGCATCGTAGGCGAACCTCCGGCGTGCCCCCCGATCGGCGGCGGACCCCGGGCAGGGATTCGTCGCCCGCCGGTGCGGGGGCTAGTGTCCTCGTCTGCTGCGGGGCCGTAGCTCAGTTGGGAGAGCGCTTCCATGGCATGGAAGAGGTCGTGGGTTCGATTCCCATCGGCTCCACTCACCGCTCGGGCGTGACCGCCCGGGCGCACGTCCGCCGGGGTCGTGCACGCGATCGCCGGGCAGGCACGACGGGAGGCCCGAGTGGGCGAGCAGTCCGACGCTGCGAACGCCGAGCGTGACGCCGCGGCCCGGACCCGGCTCGGCGCCTGGATGGTGATCGCCGGGACCTCGGGCACGGTGCTGGCCCTGCTCACCTACGTCGACGTCTGGCAGATCAGCGACTCCCGACCGACCATCTGGGCCGTCGTGGCCGCCGCGTGCGCCGTGCTCACGCTCGCCGGCGCCGCCATGCTGTGGTCCGGGATCACCCGGCGTGCCCGCACGGCAGCCGGACGCAGCACGCCGAGCGACTGACGCCCGGGGCGGCGGGTCAGCCGGCCGTTTCCGGCGGGGTGACGGTGGGTTCCCAGGCGACCCGTGGCGCATCGCCGTAGAGCCGCTCGAGCCGGTAGGTCGAGCGCTCCTCCGGCTGGAACACGTGGACGACGACCTCGCCGTAGTCGATGAGGACCCACCTGCGGGCGTCCGCCCCCTCGACGGCCAGGGGCCGGCGATCGAAGCGTTCCGCCACTCGGGCCTCGATGTGGTCCACGACCGCCCGGACCTGCCGGTCGTTGGCCGCCGTGGCGACCACGAAGAGGTCGCAGATGCCGAGCACCGGCCCCACGTCCAGGATCACGATGTCCGTCGCCGACTTCTCGTCGGCGGCGGCGGCGACGAGCACGGCGAGCTCGACCGACGGGTCGACGCTCACCCGGTGCTCCCCGACCCGACCGTCACGATCACGTCCGCCCCGGTCGGTGACACCGCCGACGGCCCGGCGGTGGCACCGAGCTCGGCGGCGATCGCCTCGGCCGCCGGTCGCGCGGCCTCGCTGACCCACTCGACGAGTGTGACCGCCTGATCGAAGGAGGCGGCGTTGCCGACCGATGCGACCAGGCCGCCCGCCTCGACGACCTTGGGGCCGACCGGTCCGGCCGCCGCCGGGTCCGTGGTCCCGTTGAGGATCCGGGTCCGCGCCCGCTGTCCGGGGAAGGCCGACACGGGTGCGGCGATGAGTCGGGCGGTGAAGGACGGCAGCACCGACGGGTCGGGCACCGTGATGGTGAAGATCGAGTCGGGCTGCGGGAGCGTCGTCGTGGGGAGCTGCTCGAAGCGGACCTCGCCGGCGAACACATCGGCGAGGAGCGGGCCGAGCGCGCCGCCGGCGGAACCGACGTCCTTCCCGGCGAGCGCCACCGAGAGCGCCTCCCAGGCCTGCTGCTGACGGATGGCCCGATTGTCGACGCTCTCGCCCCGACCCCGGATCGTGAGGTACGGGCCGAACTCCTCGGGCCCCAGCGTGATGGGCCCCGAGCGGTAGACGATCTCGATCTGGTCCGGCGGCACGACGGGGTCGGTCAGCGCGGGGGCGGGCGAGAGGTTCTCGAAGTTGTCGAGCGAGACCGGGCCGGCGACCTCCACCACCTGGGTCAGGTCCGCGGCAGTGGCCTCCGTCGCCGCCGTGAAGCCGAACCCGATCGCCTCCCCGAGCCGGGATCGCAGCGATTCGAGGCCGCCCTCGGCGTAGATCTTGTCGAGCTCGAGCTGCGGGGCCGTCGCCGATGCCGGGACGAAGAGCTGGGAGCTGACCGGGACGACCGTCCCGCCCGACCCGTCCGGTTCGGCGATGACGACGAGCACGGCCCCGAGCGCGCCGGTGGCGTCCTGGACCGCCACCAGCTCCACCGGGGTCGGCTCCACCTCGGCGACGTAGTTGGGGGCGCTCGGGTCGGTGACGGCGGGCGTCCCGCCGGTGATGCGCAGGCTGGCCCGCCAGCCGACCCAGCCCAGGGCGGCCAGCGCCACCACGGACAGGACGGTCGCCGCCGCCCACCATCCGGTGGTCCTGCGTCGCACGACCCGCTTCCGTCCCCGGCCGGCCGGAGCGGCGGTGGCGTGCCGCCGCCGCACGACCGGGGCGACGGTGTCGTCGCCGGTCACCGGAGCACCAGCGGCCGGCTCACCGACCGGCGGACCCTCGTACGACATCGACCCCACCCTAGGTTCCGGCCGCGGCCGGCGGGACCACACCGTCAGTCGCGGAGGTACAGCCCCTCGGCGGCGATCATCCCGGCGACGGCGTCCGGGACGAGGAACCGGACCGAGCGACCGGTGCGGGCCCGTCGGCGCAGGTCGGTCGACGAGATGTCGAGCGGGGTCACGGCCACCCGTTCGGGGGATGGCGACCCCGAGGGGAGCGGCAGTCGCAGCGGCGTACCGGGCCGATCGACGACCACGAGCGTGCAGAGGTCGAGCAGGTCGTCGGCGTCGTGCCAGGTGTCGATCCGGGCGGCGGCGTCGGCACCCAGGATGAGGAACCACTCGGTTCCCGGTTCGCTGCGGTGCAGGGACCGCAGGGTCCGGGCCGTGTAGCTCGGCCCGCCGTGGCGGACCTCGACGTCCGACACGCTCAGCCCGGGCACGTCGCCGACCGCCGACCGGGCGAGGCGCAACCTGGTCCCGGCCGGGGTCACCCGCCGCAACGCCGACTTCTGCCAGGGGTCGTTGGCGACCACGAGACGGACCTCGTCGAGGCCGAGGGCCTCACGAACCTCCACCGCCACGACGAGGTGGGCGCTGTGCGGAGGGTCGAAGGTGCCCCCGAGGAGCCCGACACGCCGTGAGGGCATCGGCGGAGGGTACCGGCGGCCGGGAGGGATTCCACGAAAAATCCGGACCGATTCCTCAAGTCCCCCGACGTGGGGCCGATGGATGCGTGTCCGACGCCACACCGCGCCTCGGGCCCGGCGGTCGCCGGAACACCCCCCGACACCAACTCGAACACCAAGAGGAGCTCGACGATGAGCGATTCAGTGGGCATGTACCTCAACGAGATCGGCACGGTTCCGCTGCTGACGGCCGAGGACGAGCGGGAGCTCTCCCAGGTGATCGAGGACGGCGTGCGGGCCGCCGAGGCCAAGGCCGCCGGCGAACGGGGCCGGGCCCTGGACCGTCGGATCGCCGCGGCCGCTGCCGCCAAGGACCGCTTCATCCGGGCGAACCTCCGCCTCGTCGTGAGCGTCGCCCGCCGCTATCCGCTCCCCCAGGGCATGGACCTGCTCGACCTCATCCAGGAGGGCAACATCGGCCTGGAGCACGCCGTCGACAAGTTCGACTGGCGCAAGGGGTTCAAGTTCTCGACCTACGCCACGTTCTGGATCCGTCAGGCCATCGGCCGGGCCCTCGACCAGAAGGCCTCCCTGGTCCGACTCCCCGGCGACCGCTCGGCGAGCCTCCGGGCCGCCCTCCGCCAGGTCGCCGGCGACGGTGACGAGCGGAGCGACGAGCACGCACGGCTCCACCGTCTGGCGACACCGACCTCGCTCGACCGCACGGTCGGCGACGAGGACGGCAACGAGCTCGTCGACATGCTCGCCGACCAGACTCCCGGCCCGGAGCACCACCTGCTCGACGACGAGCACCGGGAGTGGCTCCACGGCCTGCTGCTCGCGCTGGACCCCCGCGCCCGCTCGGCGGTCGAGCAGCGGTTCGGGTTCGCCGACGGCCGCAAGCGCAGCTACCGGGAGGTCGGCGACGACCTCGGGATCACCGCCGAGGCCGCCCGACGGCTGGTCAAGCGCTCGATCTCGACGGTGCGCAGCCGGGCCGTCGCAGCCGCCTACTGACCCCACCGGACGCCGACTGCCCGGAACCGGCTTCGGCGGCGACGGTCGCCACGGTTAGCCTGCGGGAGTGAGCGAGACGTCCGTGCCCGGCAAGTGGTCGCCGTCGTCGTGGCGATCCCGCCCGGCCGCGCAGCAGCCCGACTGGCCCGACACCGCCGCGCTGGACGAGACGCTGAAGCAGCTCGCCGGCTACCCGCCGCTCGTGTTCGCGGGCGAGGCGCGGGACCTGACCGAGGCGCTCGGACGGGTGGCCGCCGGCGAGGCGTTCCTCCTCCAGGCGGGCGACTGCGCCGAGTCCTTCGAGGCGTTCTCGGCCAACTCGATCCGCGAGCGACTGAAGATCATCCTGCAGATGGCGGTCGTCCTGACCTACTCGGCGGGTGTCCCCACCGTGAAGGTCGGGCGGATCGCCGGGCAGTTCGCCAAGCCCCGGTCCGCCGACACCGAGACGGTCGACGGGGTGAGCCTGCCGAGCTTCCGGGGACACATGGTCAACGACGTCGCCTTCGACGAGTCGTCGCGACAGCCCGACCCGGCCCGCCTGACGCCGCGGCGACGCGGGCGGAGGTCGACTTCGCGGCCCGCGACGCGGGCGGCGCGGACGCGTGGACGGCGCCGCTGCTGTCGCTCATCGACGAGCGTACGGCCGTCGTGGC
>SXMI01000170.1 GCA_005777415.1 Actinomycetota bacterium
CGACTACGACTATGGACTCCGGGCCACGCGGATGGGCATCAGGATCCGCTCCACCGGGACCACCGTGGGCACCTGTGCCCGCAACGACGACACCGGGACCTGGCGTGACGCGTCGCTGAGCCGCCGCCGACGGCTCCAGCTGCTGAACGGCCCGACCGGGCGGCCGTTCCGAGAGTGGGCCCACTTCCAGCGTCGCAACGGCGGCAACTGGCCGGCAGCGACGCTCTCGCCGTACCTCCGTACCGTGCTCACGCCGCGCCGACGGCCGACACCGGAGCGCCCCGAGGTCGCGATCGTCTACAAGTCGCTCCCCCACTACCGGGTCCCGCTCTACGAGGCGCTCCGGGAGCAGCTCGCCGCCGAGGGTGTCGACCTGCGGCTCCTGATCGGCGACCCCCCGGTGGGCGAGCGCGCCCGACGGGACACCGCCACCCTGGACTGGGCCGAACGCGTCCCCCAGCGCGAACTGCCGCTGGGTTCTCGGCGGCTGGTCTGGCAGCAGCTCCCGGGCCGGGTGCGCAACTCGGACCTGGTGGTGGTCGAACAGGCCTCGAAGCTGGTCGCCAACAACGCGCTCGCGCTCTGGCGCCACGCCGGCGGCCCGGCGCTCGGACTCTGGGGCCACGGCGTCAACCGGGACGAGCGCCACCGGAGCCGCATCGGCGAGTGGTGGAAGCGTCGCACCATCACCGACTGCGACTGGTGGTTCGCGTACACCGCTGGCACCGCCGCTCTCGTGGCCGAGGCGGGCTTCCCGCAGGAACGGATCACCGACCTGCGCAACGCGACCGACACCCGGGCGCTCCGGGCCACTGCGGCGACCGATGGTGCGGACGTCCCGGGTCGGGACCGCGTCGTCGGTCCACCGCAAGTGGCGTTCGTCGGGTCGCTCTACGCCGGCAAGGGGCTCGCCGAACTCGTCACCACCCTCGACCGGGTCCGCAACCGGATCCCCGACGTGGAACTCGTCGTGGTGGGCGACGGCGAGGACCGTGACGTCCTGGAGTCGGCGGCGGCGGACCGGCCGTGGATCCACCTGGTCGGACCACGGACCGGCGCCGGACTCGTCGAGGCGCTCGACGGCGTCCGGTGCATCCTGTGCCCCGCTGCGGTCGGGCTGGTCGTGCTGGACGCCTGCGCGCTCGGGATCCCCGTCGTCGTGGCCCGTGCGGACAACCACGGCCCCGAAATCGACTACGTGGTGGACGGCGTCAACGGCCTGGTGGTCGACGAGCCCGCGACGCACCCCGCGTACGCCGAGGCGGTCGTGTCCGTACTGGAGGACGACGACCTGCACGACCGGCTCGTGCGGGGGTGCGCCGAGACCGCACGCACCCACACCGTCGAGGAGATGGCGCGCCGGTTCGCCGACGGGATCCTCAGCTGCCTGGGCCGAAGGTGACCGAGGTGTCGGTCCGCCATGCAGGGGGCAGCTGCCCCGAGGCGACGCCGTCCACGACCGTCAGACCCGGCGACGGTTCCGGTGCCGATCCGTCAGTCGACGAGACCGCCACGTTCACCACGTCCGGCGTCACCGCCGGCTGCTGGTAGGTGACGAGCCGGTAGGTCGGCCCCGTGTCGATCCGACCCTCGAGCTCGAAGCGGACGACCTGGGTGGCCCCCGGCGGCACCGCCAACCGCACGGTGTGGCTCTGCAGCGGCCCGTCGGGCTGGGTGCTGGTCGACGGAGCGACGCCGTCGACGGTGGCCGCGACGAGCGACTGCGGGGTCCACACGGTCAGGAGCATGCGGTTGGTGCCGGGCGGACGGCTGTCGATGCCGATCAGGATGCCCGGGAGCCCGGACGCGGGCGCCGAGTTCGTGACCGCCACCTCCACCACCGACGACACCCGGCCGGAGGCGGGGTCGTAGGTGACCCGGTAGTCCACCACTCGACTGGCGAACCCATCGATCTTGTTGGCGTTGAGGTTGGAGGAGCGAACCGACAGCAGATCGTGGCCCGGTACGGGGAGGAACCGACCGGCGACCGGTGTCCGCTCGACGATCTCCTGGGCCACCGGATCCCGGAACCAGAACTGCAGGTCACCTCGTTCCACGGCCGGGGCCACGGCGTCCGCCAACGCCCGGGGGCCGGGGAGTCCCCGACCCGTGAGGGCGCCGACGACCGCCTCGGCGACGTCGCCGAGCACCTCGGTCCGCTCGCCCGAACGCTGGTCGAACTCGAGGTACTGGTCTCGGTGGAGGAAGGACTCGACGTTGTCGGCGGTGATCGGCCCGGACACGCCCTCGACCTCCACCGGGCCGGTCACGCGGAGCAGCGCCGCCAGACCTGCCGCATCGATCACGATGACGCCGTCGATCGGGCGTCCGGTCAGCCGTCCGTACACTTCGGCGGCCACGGAGCCGCTCCGAGCTGCGTCGGGCGCCGCCGTGGCATTGGTCAGGTACCGCTCGGGGGCGAATGATCCGTAGCGATCCCGGTAGGCGGCATCGCCCACCGGACCGGCCTGCTGGGCCTCCAGGAGCGGCGTGAGGTCCGAGGCCTTCCCCGACGCCACCACCTCGAGTCGGCCGTCGACGGCCTCGAGCTCGACGTACCCGCCGACGAACCCGCCCAGGTACCTGGCCTCGGCCAGGTTGGTGGCCAGCACCAGGTACCGCTTCGGTTCCGGCGATCCGAGCAGGTCGGGCGCAACAGCGAGCAGGTCCGCGGCCGTCCGGGCCGACGGGGCCGTGTCGTCGAGCTCGGCGACCAGGTCGTCGAGGGGGGCGGCGAGCGGGGCGAGCAGCCAGGGCGAGCGCACGGCGGACAGGTCCTGACGGGCCGCTTCGAGGGCGTCGGCGGAGACCGCTGCCGGCGTCGTCGAGGCGCGGATCCAGTCCAGATCGACCCGACCGTCCACGACCAGGTCGGGCGAGGACTCCGCTCGGATGCCGACCTCGGCCGCCGCTCGGCTCAGCGCCCCACCCGACTCGGCGGCCACGCGGACAGCGGCGACGTGCTGGGCCAGCACCGGCACGACCGCCGTCACCGGCACCAGCGGACCGTCGAACGATGCCGCGGCCGCGTCGAAGTCGACGGCGGCACGATCGAAGTCGACCACGGCCTCAGCGGTGCGGCCCTCGCGGACCAACTCCAGGCCCGACCGGGCCGTCGAGGACGCGGTGTCCAGATCGGGTGCGGCCGACAGCACCGCCACGCCCGCCACCACGCCGGCGCCGACGATCAGGACCGCCACGACACCGACCGCGATCGCCGCGCGGCGCCGTGCGGTGCGCCCGGCCGAGCGGAACCCCGACACGAGCATCGGAGCGAGCGCCACGGCGACCACCAGGGCGGACCCTCCGTGGAACCTGAGCGACGGAAGGTGCACGAGCGCGATGAGCGCCGCCAGTGCGGCCGGCGTGGACCACGCTCGCCACGAAGGCCGGGCGACCGCCGCAGCCGCGCCGAACAGTCCGATCAGACCCGCCAGCGCCCAGATGGAGGGCACGGCTGCGACCAGTGCGACACCCGATGTCCAGATGACCGTCCACGGGGCCGCCGAACGAGAGGCTGCGGTCACCGCAGCGACCAGGACGAGGCCCCAGAGGAGGTCGCCGAGCGTCGAACCGGTCGGTTCGAGACCGGCCGACAGGACGACCGCCGTGGCGACGACGATCGACGTCCCGGTCAGGAACGGAACCAGTCGCCCCCCGACCCCGTTCGACTCGGATCCCGAGGACCCGGTGCGCCTCGACCGACGAACGACCATCGGTTCGTCACCCAGATCGTCCGGAGGGGACGGCTCGCTCACTCAGTCCCTTCGTCGCACGGAGGGCGAGGGCTCAGACGCAGCGCAGACCGATCCCGGTCACGCACGGCGACCCGCGGAGGTCAGACCTCGACGCGATCGTTGCGCCGGCTGCGGGTGCCGAGCACCAACGCCACACCCAGCACCAGTGCCACCGCACCGATCCGGACTGCGATCGATGAGGTGTTCGAACCGGTGAACGCCAGGTCCGATCCACTCGACGAGCCACCGCTGGACGATCCGCCGCCCGTGCCGAGGCTCACCACCGTCGTGGCCGTCACCGGCTGGCCCGAGGCGTCGACGCCCGCGGCCGTCACCGTCACGGACTTCCCGGACAGGCTGGCAGGGAAGGTGGCGACCAGCGTTGCGACGCCCGAACCGTTGGCCACGGCGGTCCCGAGCGTGGGGTTGTAGCTGAAGGTCACCGTCGTCCCCGGACCGAATCCCTGAGCGGTCAGCGTGACGGTGAACGACCCGTCGGCGTTCGCCGTCGGACCACTGCTCCCCAGCGAGGGCGGCACGTTGTACTGGGCGCCGGCGGCACCGGCGAAGCCGACGAGGACGACCGACGCGAGGAGCGTTGCGGAAGCTGCGAGAAATGCGGTGCGAACTGACCGACCAGCCATGAGGGCTCCTTTGATCCGGACTCCGTCACCCTAGTCCCCCGACAGCACCGATTCCAACGTCCATCCCGGTCCGAGGTTCGTACGACCGCGCAGAGTGACCGTGCACTCCCGGCGCACCGGCGTCGATTCCGGGTCCGGTGCTCCCGCTAGGCTCACGCCGTCGTCGACCAGAGGCCCACGTGACCACGCCCGACCAATCCTCCGACCTCCGCCACGCCCTGCACCTGCTCCGCAGGCGTCTGGCCTGGATCATCGTGCCGGCCGTCATCGCCGGCGGCGCCACCTATGGCCTGTCCAGCCTGCGCCAGGAGGAGTACCGGGCAACTGCTGACATCCGTGTGGTGGACCCGGCAGCGGGGAGCGCCATCACCGGTGGCAGTGGGGCGGTGAGCGCCCAGCGTGAGGTGTCGACGCAGGTCGAGGTGGCCGGCTCGCCGCCGATCCGCGCCGCTGCCGACGAGCGGATGGGCCCGGCGACCGCCTCCCAGGTGACCGGGATCGAGGTCGCCGTGGTCGAGGACAGCGACCTCATCCGGGTGACGGCGACCGCCACGACGGCCGAGTCGGCGGCGACGGCGGCGAACGCACTGGCGGAGACGTTCACGACGACCCGGGCGGCCGAGATCGCAGCGGGCTACACGGCGACCGCCGAGGAGTACCGGATCAAGGCAGCAGAGCTCCAGGAACAGGTGGACCTGACGACGCTCGCCCTCGTCGACGTGCCGCCGGATTCGGCCGAGGCCGACCGGCTGCGAGACGACCGCAACGAACTCGAGGACCAGGCGAGGGAGTTCGCCGGGAGCGCCCGCGAGTACGAGGTGGAAGCGGCACTCCGCTCGGCGGCCATCTCGGTCGTCAACCCGGCCACCGTGCCGACCGGACCGTTCGCTCCGGCACCGCTCCGCGACGCGGTCCTCGCCGCCTTCCTGACCGCGATCGCCGCAATCGCCGTCGTGTTCCTGGCCGACCGGCTCGACCAGCGGGTGCGTTCGAGCGAGGACCTCGAACGCATGGACGATCCGCCGCCGGTCGTCGGACTGATCCCGGACCTGCAGCCGAAGGGCCGCTCCCGACGCCGCTCGCTCACCGACCCCGATGCGATCGTCACCGCCGGATCGCCGCAGGCCGAGGCGTTCCGGAAGCTCCGGTCCTCGGTGTGGCTCCAGGCCCTCCGGTCGGATGTGAGCAGCGTGCTCGTCACCTCCGCCCAACCGTCCGAGGGCAAGTCCCTCGTCAGCGCCAACCTGGCCGTCTCGCTCGCACTCAGCGGCGTCCGGGTCGCCCTCATCTCGGCGGACCTGCGGGCACCGAGGGTGGGCACGTACTTCCAGTTCGACGAGACCGAACTTGGACTGAGCGACGTGCTCGCCGGAACCGCCGACATGCAGTCCGTCACCCGGACGATCAGCGTCGGCGACACCACGCTGAGCCTCGTCCCGGCCGGACCGGCCCCGTTCGACCCGGGCATGCTCCTCGGGTCCTCGGTGATGCGGGACGTGGTGACGGCGCTCGAGGCGTCGGGCGCAGAGCTCGTCGTGCTGGACTCGGCTCCCGTCGGACCGGTCGGGGACACCGTCGACCTGGCCCGCAACGTCGACGCCGCCCTGCTCGTCGTGCGGTCCCGGGTCGCCCGTGTCGACCAGGTGGAGCACGCCGTGGACGACCTCCGCGGGACCCAGACGCCGATCCTCGGGATCGTCCTCAACGCTGTGTCGGACGCCGACGACCGGTACGGCTACGGATACGGATACGGCCGGTACGGCTACGGGTACGGGGCCTCCGGTCCGACCCGCACCGTCGAGACCTGACCCGACCGCTCGACCGGATGACGGTCACTCAGTCGTTGCGCAGCGTTGGGTGCCCGCGCTCGCGGACCAGATCGCCGAGCGTCCCCCAGAGGTAGCTCGGGATGCCCACCAGGTAGCGGCGCCACAGCCGACCCGGCTCGGTCACGAGCCGGAAGGCCCACTCGAGTCCCGCTCGCTGCATCCACCCGGGAGCCTGCCGCTTCTCCCCGCCGATGAAGTCGAACGCGGCGCCGACCGGGACGAGCACGGAGGGAACCTGCGGGCGGAGGCGGTCGACGAGCAGGTCCTGTTGCGGCGTGCCCAGGCCGATCCAGACGACCGTGGCGCCGGCGGCGACGATGCGGCCGGCGATCGCCGCCACGTCGTCGTCGTCGAGCGGACGGAACGGTGGCGACTCGGCACCCACGATCTCCACGCCCGGGAAACGGGCCTCGAGGGCGTTCCGGAACGATGCGAGTGCGTCCGGGGTGCCGCCGAGCAGGTAGTGGCAGGCTCCGACCCGACGACCGGCGTCGACGACGCCGAGGACCAGGTCCGGACCGTAGACACGGCGCCGGGTCCCTGCACCGGCGAGTCGGGCGAACCAGACCAGCGGCGTGCCGTCCGGGAAGGGCAGGTCGCCGCGATCCAGGACGGCTGCGTAGTCCGGGTCGGTCCGGGCGCACGCCAGCGTCCAGGCGTTGCACAGGTGTGCGCCCACGCCGGGACGGACGTCCGGGTCGTCGGCAGCCCGGGAGGATGCGTCGAGCACGAGCCCGACGGCCTCGTCGGGCTCGACGGCGAGCACCCGGACACCGCAGTTGCGCACCCACGGCGGTGCTGGGGTGCCCCGGCGGGACCCGGCAGGCGACACCTCAGCGACGGACGGCCCGGGCGCAGGCCTCGAACGAGACCGGAGCCGCGCCCAGCGAGGTCGCCACGGTCCGCCCCAGCACCCAGAGGTCCAGCCGAAGCGTCACCGCGGTGACGTACAGGTCGTCGAACTCCGGCGACTCGCCGATCAGTCCGGCGGCGCCGGTCCCGACCTGCCACGGCCCGGTCACGCCCGGCCGCACCCGCACCCGGCGGCGGACGAAGTCCGGGTCGAACGTGGCGGCGATGGCCGGCAGCTCCGGACGAGGGCCGACGAGCGACATCTGCCCGGCGACCACCAGCCAGAGCTGCGGCAGCTCGTCGAGGTGGGTCCGTCGCACGAATCGGGTCCACCGCCCGAAGGGTCGGGTGGCGAGTGCGTACTTGTCGATGTCGGCCGGCACCGACACCGGCAGGCTCCGGAGCTTGACGAAGCGGAAGATCTGGCCGTCCCGGCCGATCCGGTCCTGGGTGAACAGCGGGTTCGCCCGGAACACGACGGC
>SXMI01000171.1 GCA_005777415.1 Actinomycetota bacterium
CCGGATCCGGGCGCCGCCGACCGGGGCCGGCTCTGGGAATACGCCGTGGGGGGCGGCATCGTCGCCGACTCCGACCCCGCGCAGGAGGTCCTGGAACTGTGGTGGAAGGCCGGGCCTGTCCTGAGTCGCGGAACTCGACACGCTCCCTCGCCCACGGGATCGCCTGCAGCCGCTCCTTGGGGATCCGCTGCCCGGAGACCTCGCAGATCCCGTAGACGCCCCGCGCCACCCGGTCCAGGGCGGCGTCGATCTCGTCGACGACGGCGAGCGCCTGGCGGGAGCGGACCAGGTCGAAGTCGCGCTCGACCGCGATGTTGTCGCACTCGCCACCTTCGTCGTCGAACTGGACATCGCCCGGTTCACGGTCGCGGACGAGCGAATCGGCCTCCTCCTGGAGCGACGCGGCCTGCTGCAGGTGGGTGGCGCGCTCCTCCTCGAGGACCCGCCGTTGCTCCTCGACGAACTTGGCGTCGTAGGGCTTGCCCGGTCGCGGCTTGGGCGCAGCCTTCTTGGCCGGCGGGGCCGGCGCAGCCTTCTTGGCCGGTGCCGCCTTCTTGGCCGGCGCAGCCTTCTTGGCCGGCGCAGCCTTCTTCGCCGGCGCAGCCTTCTTGGCCGGCGCAGCCTTCTTCGCCGGTGCAGCCTTCTTGGCCGGTGCAGCCTTCTTGGCCGGTGCAGCCTTCTTGGCGGGTGCAGCCTTCTTGGCGGGTGCAGCCTTCTTGGCCGGCGCAGCCTTCTTGGCCGGCGCCGCCGTCTTGGCGGCGGTGGACTGCTGCTGAGCGGAGCGCTTGGTCGCCATCTGGGGGTCCTTCCTGCCGGCCCGACGCCTGGAGGTCCCAGGCCCGCCGTGCGGGTCGGGGCACCCTAGCGGCTCGGACCGACGACTCCGCGTCGGTCGACCCGCTGCGGGAACGACGGGAGGATCAGCGGCGCCAGCCGAAGCGACGGTTGTCGTCGTCGGAGCCACCCTCGAAGAACGCCTGCATGGCGGCGTCGTCGCCCGCCGGGTCATCGGCGGCCTGGTCGTGGGCCACGGTCGGCTCCCCGCCCTCGTCGGCCTCGGCGACCTGCGACCAGCTCCCGGGGGCCCAGTCGCCCGAGGTCGCCGGATCGACGTCGGCCACGACGACCTGGGCCACCTCGGCCACCTCGGCCACGGGTTCCTGCCCGGCGGCCGGGAGCACCTCGTCGGGCGGGATCGACAGGGTGGGACGGGCACCGAGACGGTCCGGGTCCGAGGCGAGACGGCTGAGCTCCTCGGAGGTGCGGGACAGGTCCTCCCGGTAGCCGGCGAGTCGGGCCTCGAGCTGGGTGATGACGTCCCCGAGCTGGGCCCGACGCTCCTCGAGGGCGACGACCTCGTCCTGGGCCCGAACCCGTCGTTCGGCGTACTCCTGCTCGGCCTGGATCCGGGCCCGCCGGATCAGCTCGTCGGCCTCGGCCTGGGCCTCACCGAGTTGCCGGTCGGCCCGGGTCTTGGCCTCGCCGAGCACCACCTGGGACTGCTGGCGGGCGTCGGCCTCGATCGCTTCGGCCGTTCTGCGGGCCATGAGGAGCGTCCGGGCCGCCTGGTCGACCTCGGCCTGCTCGTTCACGGCGGCGGCGGCGGATGCGGCGGCGCCGGCATCGGCGGCGGCAGCAGCCTGCTGGTTCGCACGCTGCTCAGCGGCGGCCGCCCGCTGCTCCGCCTCGGCGATCCGCCCGTCGGCGCCCGCAGCCTGCTGCTCGAGCTGGCGGTAGCGGGCCAGCAACTGGGCGAGCGCCGTGCCGGCCTCCTCGAGGAAGGTCTCGACCTCGTCGGTGTCGTAGCCCTTGCGGCGTTCGGTGAACTCGATCGTCTCGAAGAGCTCTGGGGTCAGTTCCATGGCCGACGATGCTAGCCCCGGACGCCGGCTCGGACCCTGATCCCGCCGAGTCGGCTCAGAGACGCCCGACGATCGGCTGCAGGAAGAACAGGACGAACAGCACGATCATGGGCGACAGGTCGAGCTGCGCGCCCCCGAGTCGGACCGGTGGGAGCACCCGACGGATCGGTCCGAGAAGCCATTCCGTGGCGGTGAAGGTGAACCGCTGCGCGGCGTTGAGCAGGTCCCCTCCCGGGGGGAACCAGGACAACACGATCCGGACGAAGATCAGGACGATCAGCGCCGTGATGAGCAGGGAGAGGATGCCGCCGATGGTCACGGCCGTGAGCGGCCGGTCAGAACTCGCCGTCGCGCATGCGACGACGATCGTCCTCGGACACCTGGGTGCCGACCGGCGTCAGGAGGAACACCTGCTCGCCGACTCGCTCCATGGTCCCGTCCAGCCCGTAACAGAGGCCCGAGGAGAAGTCGATGATCCGACGCGAGAGGTCCCGGTCGAGGCCCTGGAGGTTCAGGATCACCGGTTGCGACCGGGTGAAGGTGTCGCCGACCTCCTGGACGTCGTTGAAGCTGTCGGGTGCGACCAGCTGCGGCTGACCGCTGGCGGGCAGCGGTCGGACCACGCCCCGGGTGTCGACGTCGTCCGATCCCCCCTCGGGCGCCCGCACGCGGACGCCGCCGTCGTCGTCGTCCCAGTCCCGGCCGCGACCGGCGAGGGGCGTGACGGTCCCGCCGCCGGTGGTGCCGCCCGTCTGGCCGCCACCGACCCGGACGTCCTCGTCGTGGAGATCGAGATCGTCCTCGTCGTCGTAGCGGACCGGCTCGTCGTACCGCGAGTCCTCACGTGGCTCGTAGGGGTCGCTGCCCAACCCCAACCAGGACTTGGCGTTGTTCATCCAGTTCGACATGTCCGCATCTCCTCAACGCGAGGTCACCGAGCGAGCACCGGTACCCGGGTCCGGGAACCCACGACGGGCTGCGCGGAGTGTAGTCAGGCCGTCCCGTCCCAGTCCTACCGGGCGGGACGCGCCTACCGGGCGGGACGCGGCCCGAACAGCGCCGTGCCCAGCCGAACGGAGGTCGCCCCCTCCTCGGCGGCCACGAGGAAGTCGCCGCTCATGCCGATCGAGCGCTCGGGGAGGCCGAGTTCGTCAGCGAGCGCCACGAGCTGCCGGAACGCCGGCCGGGAGTGCTCCGGATCGCCGGGTGGGCCGACACCCATGAGTCCGACGACGTCCAGGCCCGAGGCCCGACAGCGGTCGACCAGCGCCGGCGCGTCCCCGGGCGGGCAGCCGCCGCGGCCGGCGATCCCGGCGAGATCGAGCTGGACCATCACGCGGGCGCCCGGAGCCCGGCGTGCGACCTCGTCGGCCACCGAGCTGCGGTCGATGCTCTCCCAGCAGCGGACGAGCCCGGCGATGGACCGGACCTTGTTGGACTGGAGACGACCGATGAAGTGCCAGCTCGGCTCGGCACCGGGAACGTGCGTGGTCAGGTCCCGCGCCTTGGCCACCAGCTCCTGGGCGTAGTTCTCGGCCACGTCCTCCACCCCGGCCCGCATCGCCAGATCGACGACGTCCCAACCGTGGGTCTTGGTCACCGCCACGATCCGCACCGGCCGGTCCGTCACCTCGGCGATCCGGGACCGCACCGCCGCGAGTCGCTCCCGGACCGTCGACAGGTCGGGCGTGTCGCTCACGCGGGACCGTCGATCCAGATCACGGCGGCCTGGCGCCCGGTGTCCCGGCGGGCCCGCCACGAGAACCAGCCGGGGTCGAGCGCCGTGCACGGGACCGCCGGGGATCCCTCCGGGACCCCGACCCCGGCCCGACCCAGTGCGGCCGACACCGCCGCCCGGGTGTCGAGTGCGGGAGCGCCCTCGGACGTCGTCGAGCGGACCGCCGGCCCCAGCCGATCGACGAGTCGGTCCAGATCGGCGATCGAGAACTCGTAGGCCGCCGGCGACACGCAGGGGCCCAGGCGCCAGTCGATGTCGTCCGCCCCGAGCCCCCGCATGGCCGCCACACAGGACTCGAGGACGCCCGCCACCAGTCCCCGCCAACCGGCGTGTGCCGCACCCACGACCGTGGGTCCCGTGCCGTCGGCGGACAGCGACCACAGGAGCACCGGCGCGCAGTCGGCCGTCAGGACGCTCAGGACGGCTCCGGGAACGGCCGTGACCGCGGCGTCGGCGGGTGAGCCCGCTCCGCCGCCGGGGCGGTCGACCACGACGACGTCGGCCCCGTGGACCTGGTCGAGCCACGTCCACGAACCGGGGGCCAGGTGCTCCCGGCGGGCACGGAGCAGTTCCGGGTCGACCGAGCGACCCAGGTCGCCGTCGGCGGCGGAGGTGAACAGGCCGCGGACCGGCGGCGGAGCGCCGAGCTCCTCGGCCACGACGGTTCCCGGGTGCTACTTCAGGAAGGACGGGACGTCGAAGTCGTCGTCGCCGAACAGGTCGTCGTCGTCCGAGCCGAACACGCTCGTGGTCGGGGCCGACTCGTCGCCCGCGGCCGGGACCGCCGACGGGCGTCGCGGCGTGCGACCCTCGTCCCATCGCTCGAACCCGGCGGCGATGACCGTCACGCGCACCTCGTCGCCCATGTC
>SXMI01000172.1 GCA_005777415.1 Actinomycetota bacterium
CGCCGGCGACGCGGGTGCGCTCTTACCGCACCGTTTCCCCCTGGCCTGTGCGTCACCGCGGTGACGCCATCGGCGGTCTGCTCTCTGTTGCCCTGTACCGTCAGGTCGCCCCGACCTGGCTCTCGCCAGCACCCTGTCCTGTGGAGTCCCGACCTTCCTCGACGCCGCCGTCCCGAGGGTCGACAGCGCCGCGGTCACCCGACCGACTCACCAGCCCGTGCAGTCTCGCAGAGACCGGGGGGCACCGACGAGCTGGTTCCCGGTGGGGTCCACCCCGGGCGGCTCAGAGCTGGATCGTGTCGGAGCAGGCCCAGGCGTCGGACGGCGCGGACCACGGCGACCCGGTGAACGAGGTGGCCCCCGAACCGGAGCTGGCGGCCTCGCACAGGAACACGGCGTCGGTCTCGTTGTCGGCCCGCACGATGGTGATGGCGCCGGCCGGCAGGCCCAGACAGGACCCGTTGCCGACCAGCGTCAGCCCGCCGCCGCTGATCGTGGCGAAGAACGTGGCGTTGCCCCGGGCGTTCGGCGTGCCGTTGTAGAGCAGGTCGGGAGCGGCGGCGCCGTCCGTCCCGGCACCGTCCAGGCAGCCGGGCAGCAGCCAGGGCCCCGGGAGCGTGGTGGTCGTCCCCCCACCCGGCATGGGTGCACACGCACCGAGCACGAGCACCGCGGCTGTGGCCACACCCAGACCCACGACTCGACGTCGAACGTTCATGATCCCCCCATCGGTCTCCGGCCGGCCCTCACCGGTCGATCGCCTCTCGAGACGGTACCAGCCTGCCGCCGGCGAGGCCCGTCAGAAGTCGAGGGACGACAGGTCCTCGTACCAGCGGCGGGCCCGTCCGACGGCGTCGGCCCATCGCTCGCGGTCGCTCGGGGTGCTTGGTTCCACCCGGGCCGACGGACGCCACGAGTCGGCGACCTCGTCCCAGCCGGACCAGGTGCCGACCGCGAGCCCCGCCAGGAAGCCGGCGCCGAGCGTCGTGGCCTCCCGAACCGGGGCGACCTCGACGGGTCGCTGGGTGGCGTCGGCGAGGTGCTGGACGAACACCGGGTTGGCGGCCATGCCGCCGTCCACGCGGAGGGAGTCGAGCGACAGTCCCGTGTCGGCCTCGGTGGCCGCCACCAGGTCCGCCCCCAGCTCGGCCACGCCCTCGAGCACGGCCCGGGTGACGTGTGCGGCCGTCGTGCCGCGGGTGACGCCGAACAGCGCCCCGCGCGCCCCGTAGTCCCAGTAGGGGGTGCCCAGCCCGAGCAGCGCCGGGACGAACACCACCCCGTCGGTGGTGTCGACCGAGGCGGCCACGTCCGCGGTGGCGGCGGCCGACTCCACGATGCCCAGGTCCTCGACCAGCCACTCGACGTTCGTGCCGGCCGACAACATGATCGCCTCGCTGCCCCAGGTGATCGCCTCGTCCTCGCGCCAGCAGACGATCGGGAACGTGCCCGACTCGCCCCGCACGGCGGCCGCCGGCCGTTCGGGCCCCAGGCAGACGTCGAGCATGCCGCCGGTGCCGAAGGTGATCTTGGCCATCCCGGGTCGGACGCAGCCCTGACCGATCAGCGATGCCTGCTGGTCGCCGGCGATCCCGCAGATGGGCGGGGCGCCGGGCAGTGCCGTGGCCTCGCCGATCGCCCCGGTCGAGTCGACGATCCGGGGCAGGACCGAGGCCGGGATGTCCAGCCGCTCGAGCACCCGGGCGTCGTAGTGGGTCGCGTCACCGCGGAGCAGCCCCCAGACGGCGGCGTTCGACAGGTCCGACACGTGGTGGGCGCCCTCGGTGAGGACCCAGGCCAGCCACGAGTCCGGCGTGCCGAAGCAGAGGTCGCGTTGTCGGCCCGGGTCGACCGAGTCGAGGATGTCGGCCACCTTGGTCGCCGACTGGTTGGGGGCCAGGCGGATGCCGTCAGCGGCCAGTTCCAGGCACCGGCCCACCGTGCGGAGGTCCTGCCAACCCTGGGCCGGTGCCACCGGCTCGCCCGTGTCACGGTCCCAGACGATGGTGGACGCCCGCTGGCTGGCGATCCCGACCGCGTCGACCGGGCCGTGGGCGTCGAGCGCCGCCCGGGCGCAGTCCAGCGCCGCGTCGGCGTACGCGCGGGCGTCGAACTCGACCAGGCCGGCCACCGGCGTCTCGGGGCTGGTCGGTCGGGCGAACTCGTGGTCGACCGTGGCGTCCGCGCCGACGACGGCGGCCCGGACCGAACTCGTGCCCACGTCGATGACCAGGATGCTCAACGGTCCTCCCCGGACGACTCGGCGTCGCCGTCACCGCCACCGCCACCGCCACCGTACCGAGCGACGATGCGGCGCGCGTACACGCCGCCGAGCATGGCCACGGTGGCCATCAACAGCATGAGGAACGGGTAGGCGATCCAGCTGATCTGCTCGCCCGTCGTCAGGCGCCGGAGGACGCCGATCCCCTGCACGACGACGTAGGCGGCCGCCCCGGCGGCGGCGGCGTGGGGCAGACCGGCGTCGGGACAGAGCCGGATCACGGCGTACCCGCCGGCGGCGGCGCCGAACATGATCACGACCCAGAGGAGCAGCGTGACCGGCGAGCTGGCTCCGTCGGCGACGAACTGGTTCACGATGCCCGCCGGCAGAGCGACGACCAGCGCGGTGACCGCCCCGCGCCAGACGGCGCCGATCGGGCTCACGGTGGGGAGGGGGCGCAGCGGTTGCACGGCGGTCGGGTCGTTCCGGATCGCCGGCTCAGGCCTCGAAGCCCGGCACCGGGCCCCAGGGGGAGCGCAGGCCCAGCTTGCCGGGGTTGAGGATCCCGTGCGGGTCGAGGGCGTCCTTGACGGACTGCATCACCTCGAGTCCTCCGCGGAGCGCCTCGGCCATGAACCGGCCCCGGTTCAGGCCGATGCCGTGGTGGTGGGAGACGGACCCTCCGCCGGCGAGCACGGCGTGGGTGCCGGCGTCCCAGACCGCCCGGTAGAACGCGTCCTTGGCCCCGGGTTCCGGCTTGCCGGCGAACGTGAAGTACAGACACGCACCGTCGAGGTAGCTGTGGCTGCAGTGCGCCGATGCCGCCAGCGTGCCGGGCACGGCCGAGATGGCGTCGACCGCCGCCCGGTAGATCCCGGGGAGGGTCGACCACGAACCGGAGATCTCCATGGTGTCGACGACGAGTCCGCCGGAGATCAACGTCTCCAGCGCAGCGACGTCGTTGCGCTTGTGCATCCAGTGCTCGACCAGCTCCACATCGAGCGGCTCGGCGGCCGCACACTCGGCCTCCACGACCGACCACATCCCGTCCACGACCGCCGGGTCGCCCTCGTCCAGGACCAGCAGCACGTTGCGGTCGGTGCCGACGTGGTAGTTCCGGTCGGACTCGGTGCCGTCGTACAGGCGCAGGACCGCCGGGGTGGCGCCCCGGCGGAGGATCCGCCGGCAGGCGTCGAGTCCCTCGGCGAACGAGGTGAAGGACCAGGCGCCGCGACGCTCGTGCGTGGGCAGCGGATGGGCTGCCAACCGGGCGCCGGTGATGATCCCGAGGGTGCCCTCGGTGCCGACGAACAGCTGCGTGAGGTCCGGTCCGGTCGCCTGCCGGGGCTGGCCGCCGGTGTGCAGGGTGGAGCCGTCGGCGAGCACGACGTCGAGGCCGACGACGATGTCCTCGATCTTCCCGTACCGGGTCGAGAGCTGCCCGGCACCCCGACAGGCGAGCCAGCCGCCGACCGTGGACAGCGTCATGGACTGCGGCCAGTGCCCACAGGTGAGGGACCACCGGTCGCGTAGCTCGGCCTCGAAGCGGTCGCCGAACGTGCCCGGGAGCACGTCGACGAGGAGGGACTCGTCGTCGACGTCCCGGATGCCGTCCAGGCCGCACAGGTCGAGCACCACGCCGCCGTGGACGGGAACCGACGACCCGCACACCCCGGACCGGCCGGCCGCGACCGTGAGGGGGACGCGGGCCTCGTGGCAGATCGCCGCGACCGCAGCGACCTCCTCGTGGGTCGCCGGGGCCGCCACCACTGCGGCCCGACCGGCGAGTTGCCCCTCGAGGGCCCAGGTCATGGCGAGCGGCCACCAGTCCTGGCTGGCCGCGCCCGTGACCGCCGGGTCGACCGACACCGACGCACAGGCGCCGCGGAGCCGGTCGAGCACAACGTCGTCGACCTCGACCCGCTCGGCGTCGGTGCGCACGGTGGCGGTGTCCAGCCCGCCGGCCACGGCGATCGGTGGGGTGGGTGCTCCGGGTCCGGTCTCCATGGCGCAGCACGCTACCGGTCCCTCCGCGGCGGCACGTCAGTGACCCGCTGGAGACGAGGTGGAACGTGAGCGACGATCCGAACGAGCCGACCCAGCCGCCGATGTCACCGCCGCCCGGTCCACCGATGGCGCCGCCGCCCGGTCCACCGATGTCGCCGCCGCCCGGTCCGCCGGCTGCGCCCGTGCCCGGTGTCCCTGCGCCTCCTCCTCCGGGCGCGGCCCCGCCGCCCGGCTCGTTCGCCCCGCCGCCCGGCTCGTTCGCCCCGCCGCCCGGCTCGTTCGCCCCGCCGCC
>SXMI01000027.1 GCA_005777415.1 Actinomycetota bacterium
GATCGTCATGGAGTTGTCGACCTCGGCGAACAGGGTCGGCTCGACGAAGAACCCCGTCGGCAGGTGCTCGGGAACGCCCCCGCCGCACACGACCCGAGCGCCCTCGTCCCGACCGGTGGCGATGTAGCCGAGCACCCGTTCGCGTTGGCGGGCCGAGACGAGCGGCCCCATGTAGTTGGACGGATCCGACGGGTCGCCGTAGGTGAGGCCGGCGATGCCCGCGGCAGCGGCCTCCACCGCCTCGTCGTAGTGCGATCGCGGGACCAGCAGGCGGGTCGGGATGGCACACCCCTGACCCGCGTGGAAGCAGCTCGCCAGCACGGCGCCCCCCGCCGCAGCTGCGACGTCGGCGTCGTCGAGCACGAGGTTCACCGACTTGCCACCGAGCTCGAGGAACACCCGCTTGAGCGTCGGTGCGGCGGCCGCCATGATCCGGCGGCCGGTCGCGGTCGACCCGGTGAACGCCACCATGTCGACCAGGGGTGAGGTCGAGAGCACCTCACCCACCAGGTGGTCCGACGAGGCGACGATGTTGACGACCCCCGGGGGGATGTCGGTCCGCTCCGCGATCAGCCGACCCAGTCGGGTCGCATTGAACGGGGTGTCGGGCGCCGGCTTGATCACGCAGGTGTTGCCCATGGCCAGCACGGGCCCGAGCTTGTTCAGGGTGATCTCGACCGGGACGTTCCACGGGATGATGACGCCGACGACGCCCACCGGCTCCTTCCACACCTCCCGCTCGGTGAACGAGCCGAGGCCGAAGGGATCCCGGGCCCCGATCGAGCGACGCCAGATGAACTGCTCGATCATCTCCGCCGGCCACCTGAGAGCGTCCTTGAGGGGGATGTCGAGCTGCGGCCCCCAGGTCGTGAGCATCGGACAGCCGACCTCGGCCACCAGTTCCGAGCGCAGGTCCTCCTGCTCGCCCTCGAGGGCCTCCTGGAGTTGGAGGAGGCAACGCCGACGGAGCTCGGGATCGGTCGACCAGGTCGTGGTGTCGAACGCCCGCCGGGCGGCCGCCACGGCGCGCTCCATGTCCTCGTTCGTGCCGTCGGCGACGACGCCGATGACCTCTTCGGTGGCGGGGTTGAGGTTCTCGAAGGTGGCACCCGAGGAGGCCTCGACGAGAGCGCCGTCGATCAGCAGGCGTCGTTCCGACGAGAACCCGCTCACGAGGCCGACTCCGCCCGGGCCGAACCCTTCTCGGCGGGCACGATGGGAGGGGCGTCCTTCCACGACGGCACCCCGTCGTCGGGCCCCGCAGCCGGCCAACCGTTCTCGTGGATCTCGGCCCAGTGCGAGTGGTTCAACTGGTGCAGGGTGAAGGTCGCCTGCAGGGCGTTGGTGAACCCCTGGTTGTCGACGGTCTGGTTGACCGACTCCTTGATCATCAGCGCGGTCATGGTCGGCAACGCCGCGATGCGCCGAGCGAACTCGAGCGTGCGGTCCTCGAGCTCCGCCCGGGGGAAGACCTTGGACACCATGCCCAGGCGGTGCGCCTCGTCGATGTCGATGCTGTCACCGGTGAGCAGCAGCTCCGTGGCCTTGCGCGGGCCGAACTCCCACGGGTGGGCGAAGTACTCGAGGCCGCACATGCCCAGTCGGGTGCCCACCACGTCGGCGAAGACGACATCGTCCGATCCGACGATCAGGTCGCAGGCCCACATCAGCATCAGCCCGGCGGCGTAGACGGGCCCCTGCACCTGCGCCACGGTGATCTTGCGGAGGTTCCGCCAGCGCAACGTGTTCTGGTAGTAGTAGTGCCACTCGCCGAGCATGCGCTTCTCGGCCCCGGTCCTGGTGCCACCGTTGATGAACATGGTGGGGTGCGACTGGTACTCCTCGATCGACTTCTTCGACCCCATGTCGTGACCCGAGGAGAACATCGGACCTGTTCCACCGAGGATCACCACGCGACAGGAGTCGTCGGCCTCGGCCCGGAGGAAGGCGTCGTCGAGCTCCACGAGCAGACCCCGGTTCTGGGCGTTGCGGGCGTCGGGTCGGTCCAGGAGGATCCGAACGATGCGCCCGTCGTCGTGGGTCTCGTACTGGAGGAACTCGTACTCGGGCATGTGACTCCTGTCGGAAGGCCAGAACATGACGTCGGTGTCAGAATAGTTCGATCCCGTCGACGAGGCCCCACGAACTCGCCGTGGGGGCGTCGATGCTGCACCCGCTCAGGGTCATCCAGGCGGTTCGGTGCCGGCCGATCCGACGGGTCACGCTCACCGTCCCACCGGCTCCCGGCACCAGTCCGAGCCGGAGCTCGGGCAGCACGAACTGCGACCCGGGGTGGGCGACCACCCGGCCTGCGAACGCGGCGAGCTCCACGCCGGAACCCGCCACGGGTCCGTGCACCAGCGCCGTCACCCGGTCCGACACCCGGTCGAGCACCGCAGCGAGGCTGCGCCGCAGCCGGATCAGGTGGGCGGTCGCAGGGTCGGGGGCCGAGCCGAACTCGTCCAGGTCGCCGCCGCTGCAGAAGGACCGACCGTCACCGCGCAGCACGGCGTGCAGGTCCGGGTCGGCCTCGACGACCGCCAGCGCCTCAAGCAACTCGTCCCGCATGCGTACGTCGAGGGCATTCGCCCTCGACGGGCGCTGGAGGCGGATCTCGACCGTCGTACCCCGCCGGTGAACTCCGACCCTCGGTCCGCCGTCACCGGGACCGTGCCGACGTGAGGTGCGCTCCCGCCACGCCGCGTGCTCCGGTCCGGCCTGCGGGGCGCTGAACACGGCGGACTCGACCAGCAGCCCGTCCTCGGTCGATCGGCGGGCCGCAGACCGCAGCATCGACGCTGCGGCTGCGGCTGCGATCGGGGACCGACGCACCCCGGCGACGATGGCGTCGAGATCGGCGGGGGTCGACGCCACGACGTCGACCAGGTCCAGCACCGCCGGTCCCACCGGACAGCCCGGCCCGGCCACGACGACCGCCGGCAGGACGGCCAGGCGGGACACCGCAGCGGCGAGCAGGTCCGGACCCACGGTCGGCGGCGCCGTGACGACGGCGACGGACCCGACGAACGGCGGCTCGACCGGAGCGAGGAGCGATGCGACGAACTCGTCGCCGGACCACTCCGAGGGCCGCATGCGCGGACCGTACCATGCGATGCTCGTCCGGTGTCCGGCCCGACCAGCGACCACGGAACCCGACCCGGATCGACTCCGGGAGCAGCCGAGGCGGACCGGGACGCCTGGGTCTCGAGCGGTCTCGCAGCCCTCTCAGGTCCACCACCGGGCGGGCGCCTCGGCCCACCGGAGCGACTCCTCAGCGGAGTCGCCGACCGTGGGAGGCGGATCCGCGAGATCACGGCGTCCTGGGGGCGCCCCGTCGATCGTGACTGGCTGGGCCTGCTCACCCGGCGCGCCGAGATCGAGCACCTGACGGTCCGGGGCCGGACCAGTTGCGGCGGTGCGGCCCACCTGATGCGGGCGCAGGACGGCTGGGTGGCCGTCAACCTGGCCCGCTCCAGCGACCTCGAGCTGCTCCCGGCGTGGCTGGCGCTGGCCGGTGACCCCGAGGAGTGTCCGGCCCCGGCGGCGACCACCGGACCGCCGGACGAACGCTGGCGAGCGGACGACCGGATCCGACCGGACCTCGAGCGCCGCGTGCGACGACTGCCGGGCTCGGCGCTGGCGGAGGCCGCAGCAATCGTGGGGTTGCCCGTCGGGGTGCTGGGCGAACGTGAGCCGGACCTCCACGCGGGGGTGACGGTCCACCGATTCGCCGGGCCGGTCGAGCCGGGCCCACCGCGACGCGTGGTCGACCTCAGCTCCCTCTGGGCCGGCCCCCTGTGCGGGTCGCTGCTTGCGGCCTGCGGGGCCGAGGTCGTGAAGGTCACCGACCTCCGGCGACCGGATGGGGCCCGGTCGGGCCACCCTGACTGGTACCGGTTCCTGAACGGGGAGAAGGCCCACCGGGAACTCGCCCTCGACACCGCAGCCGGCAGGGCCGATCTCCTGGCGCTCATCGCCGGGGCCGATGTCGTGATCGAGTCCGCCCGGCCGCGGGGGCTCCAGCAGCTGGGGATCGACGCAGAGGAGGTCATGCGCGGCCCCGGCGGACCCCGGGTCTGGGTCTCGATCACCGGGCACGGACGCCGGTCGACACGGGTCGCGTTCGGCGACGACGCCGCGGTGAGCGGGGGGCTGGTGGTCCACGGCGACGACGGCCCGTGGTTCTGCGGTGATGCGATCGCCGATCCGCTGAGCGGCATGGCGGCGACGGACGCATCCCTGTCCTGTCTGGCGGCCGGGACCAGGGGGTTGATCGAGATCTCCATGGCGGGAGTCGCCACCGCGCACGCCGGGGCGACGCTGCCGGTGCCGCTCGCCGGTCGGGTGCTGTGAGGTCATGAGCGACGCCGGGTGGGTGGTCACGATCGTGGATGCGGATGTGGCCGGCATCCGCTCCGACGTGCGCATCGAGGGCGACAGGATCGCCGGTGTCGGTCCGACCTCGTCCCGCCGGGACGGCACGGTGGTGCGGGCCGAGGGGGCCGCGCTGCTTCCCGGCCTCCACGATCACCACCTCCACCTGCTCGCCATGGCCGCGAGGGACCGGTCAGTGGATGTGGCCTCCGAGCCCGACGCCGAGGCCTTCGACCACCGCCTGCGAGATGCGCACCGGTCGCTGCCCGCGGGCAGCTGGCTCCGAGTGGTCGGCTACGACGAGGCGCACGGCCCGCTGCATCCCGAGCGACTCGACGCACTCGCCCCGGATCGTGCAGTCCGGGTGCAGCACCGCACCGGCTCGGCCTGGATGCTCAGCTCGGCGGGGGCCGCGGTCGCCGGCGTGGCCGCCGGATGGTGTCATCGCGAGGACGAACGACTCGGTCGCATCTGGACGGGCGACGGTCCGCCGGACCTCGCTGCGGTCGGGAGGCGCCTCGCCGCCTACGGCGTCACCGGCGTCACCAACGCCACCCCCTCGACGGACGCCGCTTCCTTCGAGCTCCTGGCGGCGGCACGCACGGAGGGAGCGGTGCACCAACGGGTGATGGTCACCGGCGGACCGGGGATCATGGGCCTCACGCCCCCCGGGCCACTGGAGCGAGGGCCCGTCAAGATCATCGTCGAGGACCACGACCTGCCCGATCCGGACCAGCTCGCCGCGTGGTTCAGGTCCGCACACCGGGTGGGTCGGCCGGTGGCCGTGCACTGCGTGACCCGGGTCGCGATGGTCCTCGCACTCGTCGCGTGGGAGCAGGTCGGGTCGGTCGCCGGGGACCGGATCGAACACGCCTCGGTCGTTCCGCTGGAGCTCATCGACCCGTTGGCAGCACTCGGGGTGCAGGTGGTCACGCAGCCGGGGTTCGTCCACGCGCACGGTGACCGCTACCTGCGCACCGTGGACGCCGAGGACCTTCCGCAGCTCTACCGATGCGCGAGCCTGCTCGACGCCGGCAGCGGCGGCGGCGGCTCGACCGATGCGCCAGTCGGCCCGGAGGACCCGTGGCTCGCGATCCGCACGGCGACGACCCGGAGGACCCGCCACGGCCAGGTGCTCGGTGCGACGGAGGCCGTGTCCGCCCGGACCGCACTCGACGGCTTCCTGAGCAGCCCCCTGGCCCCGGGTGGACCAGCCCGTTCGATCCACGAGGGCGGCCCGGCCGACCTGTGCCTGTTGGACGCCCCCGTGGACCAGGTGCTGGCAGCGCCCGGCTCCGAACGCGTGGTGGCCACCTGGATCGGTGGTCGACTGGTGCACTCCCGGATGTGACACGGGTGTTCGAAGATGGGCTAGACATCGTCGACGAACATCATCTGGACCACCATCTGGACCACCACCTGAAGGGGACCCACCGTGTCGACGTTCCACGCATTCCTGCTCTCGCGTGAGGAGGGCCAGGAGCAGCAACTGGACTGGACCGAGGTCGACGACGCCGACCTGATGGACGGCGACGTCACCATCGCCGTCTCGCACACCACCATCAACTACAAGGACGCCCTGGCGCTCACCGGTTCGTCACCGGTCGTGCGTCGCTGGCCGATGGTGCCGGGCATCGACTTCGTCGGCACCGTCGAGGCGAGCGACCACGAGGGGATCGCCGTGGGCGACGCCGTGGTGCTCAACGGCTGGGGCGTGGGCGAGACCCAC
>SXMI01000173.1 GCA_005777415.1 Actinomycetota bacterium
GCGAGGAGATCTTCGGGCCCGTGGTCGTGGTCGTGCCCTTCGACGATGAGGACGAGGCCGTCGCCATCGCCAACGACAGCGACTTCGTCCTCTACAGCTACGTCTTCTCCGGGGACACCTCCCGGGCCTGGTCGGTCGCCACCCAGCTCCGTTCCGGCGTGGTGGGGATCAACACGATCCAGCGGAACCACGAGGCGCCGTTCGGCGGGTTCAAGCAGTCGGGGGTCGGTCGCGACGGCGGCAGCTACGGCCTGCTGGCCTACTCCGAGGTCCAGGGCCTGATCTGGCCGAGCTGACCCGGCGCCGGCCGCGCGACGCGGCCGGCGGAGAAAGTGTCAGAACCGTCCCCTCCCGGACTCATGGATTCCGACAGCGGCGCCGGGCCGCTGCGGAACCAGGAGTCCGAACCGTGTTGCAGATCCTTCTCGACCCCGACACCGCGTTGCCACTCCTGGGTGCCCTGCTCCTGTGCTCGGGGAGCCTGCTCGCAGGCCCGCCAGCGGTGCTGCGACGCCTGCGGAACGCCCGGTCGTGAGGGCCGGTGTCCTCCTCGCCGATCACGCAGGTCGCCCGCCCGCCGGTGACCCGTCCGGGTGGTGCACACTGGTGGGGGGCCAGTCCGGAGTGCCCGACGAGGCGAGGCCGTAGCGCATGTCCACTCTCACCGATGCCTCGCTGGTCGAGCGGATCCTGGACGGGGACTCCACCGCACTCGCATCGCTCTACGACCGCTACGCGGATCGCATCCACTCGATGTGCGCCCACATGCTCCGCGACGACGACGCGGCGGCCGACGTGACCTCCGAGGTGTTCCTCACGGCGGCCGAGCGGCTCGGTCAGCTGCGGGACCACGACAAGGTGAAGTCGTGGCTGTACGCCATCGCCCGCCACGAGGTGTACCGCCGGTCGCGGCACCGCTCCCGCGAGGTGTCCCTGTCGGCTGTGGGTGGCGTCGGCCTCGACCTGGTCGATGCGGACGTCGACCCCCAGGACCTCGCCTCGTTCGACGAGGCCGCAGAGGCCGGGGCGTTCGCGCCGCTCGGCCACGAGCCGGGAGAGGTCGGCCTCGACCCCGGGGCGAGTCAGGCCGACCTCGCGGCGTTGTTGCAGGATGCGTCCGCCGGACTCGACGACCGTGACCGGATGGTTCTGGAGCTCCACCTGGCCCAGGGGCTCGACGGACAGGAGCTCGCCGACGCCCTCGGCGTCAAGCGGGACCACGGCTACCAGCTGGTGCACCGGATGAAGGAGCGGTTGGAGGCGGCCACCTCGGCGCTGCTCATCGCCCGGTCCGGGCGCTCGCTCTGTGACGGCCTCGACGAGGTGGCGGACTCCTGGGACGGTCGCTTCAACGTGCTGTGGCGGAAGCGGTTCGCCCGGCACATCGGCCGCTGCGAGCAGTGCTCCTCGTTGCGCTCGCGGGTGCCCAAGGCGGTCCTGTCGGGAACCGGTCTGGCGCTCGCCGCCCAGTCCACCGTGCTGGCGGCGCCGATCTCAGCGCGCGAGCGGGTCCTGTCCGAGGCCGCTGGACGGATCGGTGTGCCGCAGGGCGGTCGTTGGCGGCCGGACGGGTTCCCTCCGCACCGCCCGACCCGACGGCGCTGGCCCATGGCCGCGGCTGCGCTCGCGATCGTGGCGCTGGTCCTGGGCAGCAGTGCGGTGCTGGGCGGCCGCGGCGAGGTCGAGGAGATCCTCTCGGCGCCACCCTCGACGCAGCCAGACGTGACCACCACGGTGCCGTCGACGACGGTGCCGTCGACGACGGTGCCGTTGCTCCCGGGCCCCGTTCAACCGCCCGTGTCGGCCCAGGTGGTCGAACCCGGTTCGACCACCACCTCGTCGGTGCCCCGGGGTGGGGGCGGGGATGAGTCCGCCCCGGTCACGACGGCCCCGGCCACGACGGCTCCGCCAGCTCCACCACCTCCACCACCACCGGCACCGCCGCCGCCTCCTCCTCCCCCGACGACGACGACCCAACCGCCCGATGTGACGCCGCCGTCGGTCAGCATCAGCGGTCCGAGCTGCGTCTCGTGGGGGTCATCCGGAACCTTCACCGCCTCGGCCTCGGACGCCTCGGGCATCCAGTCGACGACGCTGTCGTGGTCGGGAGCGATCTCGGGAAGCAAGTCCGGAGGCTCCTCGGTCACGGTCTCGGTGGTGTTCCCCCAGACCGCCACGAGCGTGACCTTCACGGCCACCGCAACGGACGGCGCGGGCAACATCGGCTCTGCGTCCCGGACGGTCGCCGGGAGTCCGGGCTGCCAGGGGTGACGGGAGCCGGACCCGTCGGTCGTGGGGCGACCGGGTACGCTCCGAGGTCGGCGCGGAACGCAGCGCCGTGACTCGAGGGGGTCGGTGTGAAGGGAATCGTGTGGGACGGCGATCGGGCCGCGCTGCGGGATGATGTCGAGGTCCGGGACCTGCGACCCGGTGAGGTCCGCGTCCGTCTGGCGGCGGCAGGACTGTGCCACTCCGACGTGTCGGTGATGGACGGCACGATCATGTTCCCCACGCCCGCCGTGCTCGGCCACGAGGGCGCCGGGGTGGTCGAGGCGGTCGCCGACGACGTGACCTCGACGAAGGTCGGCGACCACGTCGTGCTCACCACGCTCGGCAACTGCGGTACCTGCGCCGCCTGCGCCCGGGGCAAGCCGACCTTCTGTCGGATCAGTCTCGGCAAGCTCTCCCGGCCCTTCACCGTCGGCGGCGACAAGGCGTTCCAGTTCGCCAACACCTCGGTGTTCGTCGAGTCGACCGTCGTGCCGGCCACCTCGGCCATCCCGATTCCCGACGACGTGCCGTTGACCAGCGCCTGTCTGATCGGCTGCGGCGTGCTGACCGGCGTCGGTGCGGTGTTCAACCGGGCCCGGGTCACCCACGGTGAGTCCGCCGTGGTGATCGGCGTCGGTGGCATCGGCCTCACCGTGATCCAGGGGCTGGCCCTGAGCGACTCCCTGCCGATCATCGCCGTGGACACGAACCCGGCCAAGGAGCCCGTCGCCCGGGCGTTCGGGGCCACCCACTTCATCTGCCCGGGGCCGGACACCGACCTGGTCGAGGCCGTGAAGGAGATCCGGCCCTACGGGGTGGACTGGGTGTTCGAGTGCGTGGGATCGACGGCGCTGATCCGCACGGCGACCGACCTGTTGGACTTCGGCGGCGGTGTCGTGATGCTGGGCGTCCCGAAGATGGGCACCGAGGCCAGCTTCGTGGTCAACACCATGTACAACGACAAGTCGCTCATGGGCTGTCGGTACGGTTCGGCCCGTCCCGCCCACGACATCCCGCTGGTGGTCGACCTGTACCGGGCCGGCCGGCTCAAGCTCGACGAGCTCGTCACCGCCACCTACCCGATCGAGGGCTTCGACCAGGCGCTCGAGGAGCTCCACGACGGCAAGCTCGCCCGCGGCGTGATGGTGTTCGAGGACTGACGGTCGTGTCGCTGCCCCCCGAACTGGTCGAGATCGAACAGCGCGTCTCCAACTGGGGGCGCTGGGGGAACGACGATCAGCTCGGCTGCGGCAACCTGCTGACGCCCGAGGCGGCCCGCCGGGGTGCGGCGTCGGTCCGGTCCGGTCGCCGGATCAGTCTGGCGGTCGACCTGCGCGCGGACGGCATCCAGGTCGGCCAGCCCGCCCGGCGCTACAACCCGATCCTCACGGTGACCTCGCTGAACGAGCGGGACCAGTACGCGCCGGGCATCTGGGAGGGGACCGACGACGTGGTGTTCATGTCCACCTGCGCCGGGACCCACATCGACGCCCTGTGCCACGTGTCCTACGGCGGGAAGCTCTACAACGGCTATCCGACGACGGCGGTGACGGCGCAGTACGGGGCGTCCGTGCTCGGGGCCGAGCGGCTCCCGCAGATCGTCACCCGAGGCGTCCTGCTCGACATCCCCCGGGTGCACGGCGTGGAGTGCCTCGACCAGATCGACCCGGGGTACGCCGTCACCGCCGATGACCTCGATGCCGCGGCGGAACTGGCCCGGGTGGAGATCCTCGCCGGCGACGTCGTCCTGGTCCGGACCGGCATGATGCGCCACTACCACCGGGGCGACCGGATGCGGTACGCCGTCGGCACGGCGCATTCGCTGCCCGGCCTGTCCGCCGGGACCGTCGAGTGGATGCACCGCCACGACGTGGCGGGGGCCTTCACCGACACCTACGCGTACGAGGCGTTCCCGCCCACGCAGGCCGACTGGTCGGACTGTCTGGCGGTCCACCTGCTCCAGATCCGGGACATGGGGATGCTGCAGGGCCAGAACTGGGACCTCGAGGAGCTTGCCGAGGCCTGTGCCGAGGAGGGTCGGGGCGACGTCCTCCTGCTCGCCGCACCGGAGCCGCTCGTCGGAGCGAGCAGCACCCCGATCGCTCCGGTCGCGGTCCTGTAGCCGGTCCGGTCGTGGCCCGCCGACGCTCCGGAGCCGGTGATCCGGCCGAGCCCCGGACGTTCAGCCCGTGGATCTTCGTGGCCGGGTTCGCGGTCCTGGCGCTGATCGGTCTCCTCGGTGTGCTCCTCGGCCTGGGCGACGGCGGGACGGGTCGCGTCCAGCTGGAGGTCCCGCAGACGACGTCCACCACAGTGGTCGTGCCCACCACGACCGTCGTCTCCACCACCCTGCCCGCGGCCGGTCCCGGCTGATCGACCGGGTGCGGCCCGGTGATCGCTCGGCGCGAGCGGTCAGGTCGGCCGAGGCCCCCGACCGTTCCTAGACTGCGCCGGTCGAACGGACACGACGAGGCCGAGGGGGTCGCTGATGCTGCAGGGTCGGACGCTGTGGGAGTTGATGGAACAGCGGGTGGACGCCACCCCGGACGCGCTGATGGCTGTCGACGAGGACATGCGGACGGTGACGTTCGCCGAGTTCTGGACGGAGTCCGAGCGGGCCGCCGCCGGCCTGCTGGCCCAAGGGGTCGTTCCGGGAAGCGTCGTGTCCTGGCAGCTGCCCACCTGGATCGAGTCGTTGGTGCTGGTCGCCGCGCTCAGCCGGCTGGACGCCGTCCAGAACCCGATGCTGCCGATCTACCGTGAGCGCGAGGTGGGGTTCATCACCTCGCAGGCGAGGTCGTCCCTGCTGGTCGTCCCCTCCGTCTGGCGCGGCTTCGACTTCGAGGCGATGGCGACGGAGGTGGCCGGCGGCGTCGAGGGCATGCGGGTCCTGGTCGCGGACCGCACGCTTCCGCAGGGTGACCCGGGATCGCTCCCGCCGATCACGGCGGCGGCCGACGCCGACGAGCAGTCGGTGCGGTGGCTCTTCTACACCTCCGGCACCACCGCCGACCCGAAGGGCGCCCAGCACACCGACGCCTCGATCTCGGCGGTGGCCCGGGGGATGGGGGAGCGCCTGGCGCTGCACGAGGGGGACCGCAACGCACTCGTGTTCCCGTTCACCCACATCGGCGGCATCACCTGGCTGTTCGCCAGCCTGCAGTCGGGGTGCTCGAACATCCTGATGGAGGGGTTCCACCCCCAGGAGACGCCCGAGGTCCTGGCCCGCGAGAACGTCACCCTGGCGGGGAGCGGCACGGTCTTCCACCAGGCGTACCTGGCCTACCAGCGGTCGCAGCCCCAGCCGGTCTTCCCCGACGTGCGCGGGTTCCCCGGCGGCGGCGCACCCAAGCCGCCGGCCCTGGTGGCCGAGATGCGCGAGGTGTTCGACGCCCCCGTGCTGTCCGGCTACGGGCTCACCGAGGCGCCGATCCTGACGATGGCGTCGACCGACGACACCGACGACGAGCTGGCCACCAGTGAGGGCAAGCCGATGCCCGGCGTGGAGCTGAAGCTCGTCACCGTCGAGGGTGTCGTCGCCGGTCCCGGCGAGGAGGGCGAGATCCGGGCCAAGGCCCCGCAGGTGATGCGCGGGTACCTCGACGCATCGCTCGACGCCGCGGCCTTCGACGAGGAGGGGTACTTCCGGACCGGCGACCTGGGCCGGATCGACGAGCGCGGCAACGTCGTGATCACCGGTCGGCTGAAGGACGTGATCATCCGCAAGGGCGAGAACGTCTCGGCCAAGGAGGTGGAGGACCTGTTGTACCTGCACCCGGCGATCGCGGACGTGGCGGTGATCGGCCTGCCCGACCCGGACAGCGGCGAGCGGGTGTGCGCGGTGGTGCAGCTCGCCGAAGGGGCCGACGGGCTCGCCTTCGAGGACATGGTCGCCTTCCTCAAGGGTGAGGGGCTCATGAACCAGAAGCTGCCGGAGCAGCTCGAGCTGGTCGACCTGCTGCCCCGCAACCCGGCCGGCAAGGTGCTGAAGCACGTGCTCCGGGAGCAGTACGCCGACTGATCGACCCGATCGTCGGTTTTCGTCCGGACCCGGCCCCGGACCTACGATCTGACGACCCGTCAGGTTCCGGTGCCCCGTTCGGGCCCGGACGCAGCACGGATCCGGCAACCGGATCCATCAGGAGGACTGGACCATGGGACTGCTCGACGGCAAGGTCGCGATCGTCA
>SXMI01000028.1 GCA_005777415.1 Actinomycetota bacterium
GGCCGAATCGTATTTGAGATTGCCGACGACGCTGATGCGCGGCGCGCCGAGCCGGGCGAAGCGTTCCGGGTCACGGAGGAACTCGACCACCTCGCGCAGCTCGTCGGTCGCCTCGTCCGCTCCGGCGACGTCGTCGAAGGTGACCGGGACGTCGTCGGCCGGCCGGGCCCGGGACCGTCCGAACCCCGCAGCCCGGCCACCGCCCTGCATCCGGAGGACGAACCAGAGGAAGACCCCGACGATGAGCACCGTCGGCACGATCCCGAACAACAGGTCGGCAAGGGAGGTCGGCTCGGAGTTGTCGACCTCGGCGGGGACGCCGGCGCGCAGCAGCTGGCGGGTCAGCTCCTCGCCGTAGGCCTGGGGGAAGACGGTGGTGAACCGCTGCCCGTCCGTGAGCGTCCCGTCGACGGTCGACGTGCTGTCCTGCACCGTCGCCGTGGCGACGCGCTCGTCCACGAGCGCGACCTGGAACTCGTCGAGGCGCAGCTCGACCGGGTCCGGCCCCCGGGACCCGACCCACCACCAGATGGCGGCGACGGCCACCACGACGGCGACGACGCCGGCCACCCACCACCAGGACGTTCGACCGGAACCACGTCCGGAGGACCCCGGACGGGGTGCTCGTCGAGCCATGGAATGCAGGCTACCGACGGACGGTGACGTCGCGTCCCGCGGTCCTCCGGGTGGCGGTCGGTACCATGCGCTGGTTCCTGCAACCGAACACCACCCCGACCACGCCCCCACGGAGCCAACCGCCTCGGCGGACCGGGCCGTGGCGATGGTCCGCACGCCGACGTCGCTGTTCCGACTGATCGTCGGGTCGCTCACGCTCGCAGCCGGGGTGGTGGCGGTCTGGCGGTTCGACAACGCCATCACGGCGTTCCACTACGACCTGCGAGCGATCGTCGGCGTGTTCCCGCAGTGGTTGATCGCTCTGCCGCTCGTCGTCGTGACCGCCGTGCTCGCCATCGCGCCGATCGTCGTGACGGTCCGGCTCGTCCGGGCGCGGTCCTTCCGGCTGCTCGGCCTGGTGACGCTGGCGGCAGCATCGGCGGCACTGCTGAGCGAGGTCCTGGTCCGACTGTCCACCACCACCCCGCCCTCGCTGTTCCCCGGCGCCTACCTGCCGAGCAGCGACCTGACCGACACCGCCGGACCGGTGACCCCCAACGACGTCCTCCTGGCCGGGTTCGTCGCCGCGGTCGTGGTCGGGCTCCCCTACCTGAACCGGCCCACGCGCCGCCTGGCCGCAGGCCTGGTGGGACTCCACCTCGTCGTGTCGTTCGCCGCCGACGCCGTCCCGCCAACCGGCTGGCTCGTCGACCTGGGCGCCGGGATCACCTGCGGTGCGCTGGTGGCCCTGGTGTTCGGCACCCCGGACAGCAGTCCGAGGGCGAGCGACATCGCCGAGGAGCTGGGCCGGAGCGGGTTCCGCATCGCATCGGCCGAGCGGGCATCGGTCGACGCCCGGGGCTCGACCCCGTGGTTCGCCCGGACCACCGACGGCCGACGCCTGTTCGTCAAGGTGCTCGACCAGGACAACCGGTCGGCCGACCTCATGTTCCGGGTGTTCCGACTCCTGACCTTCCGGAGCGCCGGTGACGAGCGGCCGTTCCCCTCCCTGCGGAGGGCCGTGGAGCACGAGGCGCTGCTCTCCATGCGGGCCTCGGCGGTCGGCATCCGCACCCCTCGCCTGGAGGCGGTGTCCACGATCGGGGTCGGCGGGATGCTCCTGGCCTACCTGGCGATCGAGGGTGACTCGCTGGACCGGGTGCCGCCCGACGAGCTCGACGACGAGGTGCTCGACGAGGTCTGGGACCAACTCCAGCACCTGCGGGACGCCGGCATCGCCCACCGTGACCTCCGGCTCGCCAACGTGTTCCTGGGCGAGGACGAGCGGGCGTGGATCATCGACTTCGGGTTCGCCGAGCTCGCCGCCTCGGACCTGCTGCTGGACACCGACGTGGCGGAGCTGCTCGGGTCGACCGCCTCGTCCGTCGGGATCGAACGGGCGGTCGACGCCGCCGAACGAACCGTCGGCTCCGAGGTGCTCGGCCGTGCGCTCCCGCGTCTGCAGCCGTTCGCGCTCGGGAGCGCCACCCGGACCGCGCTGCGTGACAACGAGCTGTTCGAGCCGCTCCGGGCCGCCGTCCAGAAGCGGGCGGGTATCGCCCCGGAGGTGGACGAGCCGCTCGCTCCGGTCAGTGCGGTCCGCCTGACGTTGACCGCGCTGGCGACGGCCGTGGCATGGGTCGCCGGCGCCGCGCTGGCCGGGGAACTGGACTCGTTCAGCGCGCTGGGAGCGCTGCGGCCGACGGCGCTCGCAGCAGCCGTCGTGGCCGCCGGCACCACCTATCTGGGGGCGACGCTGGCGCGCATCGGCGCCTTCCGCGACGCCCTGCAGTTCGGCCCGACGTTGCAGTCCACACTCGCGTCCTCACTGGCCAACCGCGTCACCCCCGCCCGCACGGGTGGTGTCTCGCTCTCGGTGCGATTCCTCCAGAAGCAGGGCGTGACGACGGCCGACGCCGTGCAGTCGGTCGGACTGGTGGCGGTCACGGGCCTGCTCGTCCACCTGTTGTTCCTGGCGGTGACGACGCGGATCGGCATCGACGACCGGACCGTCACGGTCGGCGCTGAGCTCGGCGCCTCGAACGTCACGGTCATCGCAGGGGTGCTGGCAGCCGTCGGGCTGGGCCTGGTGGCACTGGTGCCCGCCTGGCGCAACGCCGTCCTCTCCACGATCGTGCCGGCGGTCAGACGGGCGGGCAGCGGCCTGCGGGCGATCGCCGGTCGGCCGGTGCGACTGGCCCAGTTGCTCGTCGGCTCCGTCGTCGTGGTCGCCGCCTACTCGAGTGCGCTGGTGTTCTCGGCGTGGGCGGTGGGCGTGCAGGAGGACTTCCTGGCGATCACGATCACGTTCCTCGTGGCGACGATCGTCGCCGCTCCCGCCCCGACGCCCGGCGGACTCGGCGTGGTCGAGGTGGCGCTCATCGCCGGTCTGGTGCTGTTCGGCAGCCCGCTGGCGCTCGCCATCCCGGCGGTGTTCCTGTACCGGCTGCTGACGTTCTGGATCCCCGTCGGTCCGGGCGCCCTCGCCTACCGGTCGCTGGAGCGGGCGGGACGGATCTGAGCCGGGCCGATCAGACGGACGGGTCGACGTAGACGGCGATGTGGCGGAGGTTCCGGTAGCGATCGTCGACGTCGAGTCCGTAGCCGACCACGAACTCGCCGGGGATCGTGAACCCCACGTAGCGGACGCCGAGCCCCTCCAGATCCGCCGACTCCCGGGCGAGAAGGGTGCAGACCTCGAGGCTCGCCGGGTTGCGGGCCTCGAGGCTCCGCCGCAGGTACCGCAGGGTCAGACCGGTGTCGACGATGTCCTCGACGAGAACGACGTGTCGACCGGTCAGGTCGACGTCGAGATCCTTGACCAGCCGGACCACGCCCGAGGTCCGGGTGGAGGCCCCGTAGGACGACACGGCGATGAAGTCGATCTCGACCGGCAGATCGATGCAGCGGGCCAGATCGGTCAGGAACGCATAGGCGCCCCGGAGCACGCACACGAGCAGGGGCCGTTCACCCCGGTAGGCCTCGGTGAGCTCCCGGCCGAGCTCGGCGATCCGCTCCGTGAGCTGCTGCTCGGTGAGCACCGTCCGACCGACCCTCGGGTCGTCGTCGAAGGACGGGAGGGGCTCCGGGCTCACCCGGTCGACGTTACCCGAGCACCTTCCGGGCGCCACCAACCGGACGACGGACCTGGGCGGCCGACAACCCCGGCTCAGGGGTCGACGCGCACCAGCCGGAGCACACCGTGCCGTCGACGGAGCGACCAACCGGCGACGACGTCGCACCCCCGGGACCGGCCGTCGACGACGGCGAGCACCCGCTCGGTGGCCGCGGCGTCGGGCGGAGGCAGGCCGCCGGTCGTCGCCACCCACCACCGACGGACGGCCGCCACGGCGACGGGGCGGGGCACGGCCCGCAGCTGGTGCACCGAGGTGGCGTCGAGCTCAGCCGCGAGCAGACCGACCAGGTCGTCGAGCTCGGCCGACTGCTGAGCGAGTCGGGCGAGGGCCGGGACGACGTCGCGACGGGCCACGTCAACGAGCAGCGGGAGCACATCGTGACGCACCCGGGCCCGGTCGAAGCGCGGGTCGCGGTTGGTGACGTCGTCCACCGGTTCGACGCCGAGGTGAGCGCACAGCGCCACGGTCTCCGAGCGGCGGAGCCCGAGGAGCGGGTGACGATCCGGTCGCATGGCGGCCAGCCCGTGCGGGCCCGTGCCCCGGAGCAGCCGGAGGAGCACGGTCTCGGCCTGATCGTCCGCCGTGTGCCCCCAGAGCCCCTCGGGCCCCACGGCAGCGTGCCGTGCCACACGGGCCCTCGCCTCCAGATCGCCCCCGTCCTCGATGCGGATGCTGTGGTGTTCGAACTCGGCGCCCCATGCGGCGGCGAGGCGGGACACGTGCTCGGCGTCGGCGGTCGACTCCGGGCGGAGCCCGTGGTCGACGTGGACCGCCGTGACGGGGCGGCCGAGGGCGACGGCCAGGGCCAACAGCGCGGTGGAGTCGGCGCCGCCGGACACCGCACAGCGCAGCGGCGTGATCCCGGTCGGGAAGGTCGCCCGGGCGAGCAGGTCCGCAACGACCGGGTCGTCGACGTCGGGCCGGTCGTTCACGCCGCCGGGACGGCGCCGACCCGGTCGATCCACCGGGTGGGCTCGCGGATCTCGACGAGTGTCGGCAGCAACGCGGGGGACTCGAACGCCCGGTTCAGCAATCCGGGCCCGCCAACCTGCTCGACGGCGGCGATGAACTGCTCGCCCTGCTCGTACTGGGCGAGCTTCGCCTCGAGTCCGATGAACTGCTGCAGCAGTCGGGTGGCCAGGTTCGCCTGGGCCCGTCGGGCCCGGAGCACCCGGGCGAACCGGGCCTGCGAGGGGATCTCCGAGGCGGCGGCACGGTCCATCGTGACGTCGCCGTGGCCCTCGAGCAGGCTCATCAACCCGCCCACGCGGTCCATGACGACCCGTTGCTCGGCGGTGGCGAACAGCCCGGCCACACCGCCCTCACTGAGCGGGTTCCTGCGGGTGCGGATCCCATCGGCCACCCGTCCCACGGCGGTGAACAGGCGAGCGGGGTCGGGGTCGGTCGCATCGACCAGTTGGCCGACCAGACCCAGGAAGTAGGGCCGGAGCCACGGGACGCCGGTGAACTGGGTGCGGTGCGTGACCTCGTGCAGTGCCACCCACAGCCGGAACTCCCCGGGCGGGAAGGAGTGCCGCTTCTCGAGCGCCAGGATGTTCGGGCCGACGTAGTAGACGAGGTCCTGATCCTCCGGGTCCTCGTCCTCGAGGACGAGCAGGTCGTACTGGCCGAGGACCCTCGTGGACATCCACCCGAGCAGCGCACCCAGTTCGGCACCGGCGACCTTCCCCGAGAGCGCAGCCGCCGGACCATCCAGGCGCTCCTCCATCCGCTGCAGGACCGGTCGGAGGAGCCGCTGGTAGCTCGCCAGGTTGGCGCGCACCCAGTCGATCCGGTCCACGACCCGGGCCCGGGCCGGGCCAGCGGCCGACCGCAACCCGGTCTCGGCCTCGACGAACCCCTGGGCGGCCGAGGTGAACTCGTCGAAGTCCCGCTCCATCCCCTGCCGGTGGTACGAGGACGCGAACGGGTCGGTCCCCGAGATCCTGGCGGCGATCTGCTCGGCGAGCGCCCAGTCGATCGAGCCGCTCACGGCGGGCTCAGGAGTCGCTCTTGGGGTACCGGGTCCTGCTCACGCTGATGACGTAGCCGGCGATGATGGCCACCACCACGGCGATCGCTCCCAGGGCGATCGGCACGGCCAGCCAGAAGTGCCACACCGGAGAGGTGGAGGCTTCGGTCGCGAGGTGCATGGCGTGGAGTCTAGGACCGGGTGGCGGTCCGAGGCACACGGGGCACCCGACCGCCCGCCGGCCCGCCGGCGTCAGACGACGGCGTCCGTGCCGCCCTCGGCCTCGAGCCGCTCGAGCACCCCGGTGATCCGGGCCCGGAGGTCGCCGGGAACGTCGTCCTCGCGGAGCCGGGCCGAGATCACCTTCCGGAGCTCGGCCTCGAAGTCGTAGGCCTCCAGACAGGGGGAACACTCGCGGAGGTGGGCCTCCACCAAGGCCACGGTCTCGGCGTCGAGCTCGCCGTCGAGGAACGACTGGAGCTGGGCGATCGCGTCGTCGCACCGGTGCGACCCACCCTCGTCGTGATCGGGGTGCTCGCTCACGACTCGTTCTCCTGCTCGCTGCCCATCCTGGTGTCGGTGGCGTCGGTCGACAGGGGCCGAATCACGCCGCGATCAACCGCAAACTGGTGCAACGACTTCTGGAGCGCTTTTCTTCCCCGGTGGAGACGGCTCATGACCGTGCCGATCGGGACATCGAGGATCTCGGCGATCTCCTTGTAGGAGAAACCGTCCACGTCGGCGAGCAGCACGGCGAGCCGGAACTGCTCCGGGAGCGCGTCGACAGCGTCCTGGACCTGGGAGTCGGTGAACAGGTCCATCAGCTCGTCCTCGGCGCTCCGACCCAGGGACGCCGCCTCCAGACCGCCGATCCGGCGGTACAGGTAGAGCTCCTCGACGTCGTCGAGCTCGCTCTGCTCGGGCCGACGCTGGGCGGCCCGGTAGCTGTTGATGAACGTGTTGGTGAGGATCCGGTAGAGCCAGGCCCGGAGGTTGGTGCCGTCCTGGAAGGAGCCGAACCCGCGGTACGCGCGGACGAAGGTCTCCTGGACCAGATCCTCGGCGTCGGCTGGGTTGCGGGTCATCCGCACCGCTGCTGCGTAGAGCTGGTCGATGAACGGAGTCGCCTGGTCGGCGAAGAGCGCCTGGTCAGCCATGTGGCGCCGAGGCTACGGCAGGGGCGACACCTCCCACGCCCGATCGTCCCGTCCTGCCGGGACGGGACGACCCGGCACTCCATCCAGTGGAGGTGAGGTCCGTGGCGCTGCGATCAGTGGTGGCGAGGGACGCTGCGGCCCGTCGGGAAGAAGTCAGGCCGTCGAACCCACTTGCCACAGTGGTGGCACCGTTCGGCGGCGCCGGCGCACAGGCCCCGGCAGTGGCGGCACTCCGTCGTGCTGCTCATGGCAGATCCTCCTGCTCGCTCCCGGCCCCGTTGCCGACAGCCGCCCCGGCGGACCGGGACGGGTCCATTCAACACCTCCACCGACGCCGCCGGACACCACTCGGGCCATTTTCCCCACCGACCTGTGGGATCATGCAGGCCGATCGATTCAGCGTCGCAGGCGTCCCGGCCTGCGGGACCGGATCAGAGAACCAGGGGGACGCATGAGCATCGACGACGCCGAGGTCCAGACCATCCTGTCCGCCGGGCGCAGCCTGCTCGGCGACGACCACGCCGTGACCAGTGCGGGTGACATCGCCTTCACCTGGGACTACGACCGGAGCCGGGCGGGCCTGTCCAAGCTCTACGAGAAGGCGAAGACCTCCCAGTGGAACGGGGCGACCGACCTTCCGTGGGACACCGACGTCGACCAGGAGCGGATGGCGGCGGCCATGACCGTCACCCCGGCCACCACGCGATTCAAGGAGCTCGCCGCCGGCTACGGCTCCGAGGTGGCCCGCTGGACCGACGCCGAGTGGACCGAGTTCGGCATCCAGCAGCAGAACGCCATGCTGTCGAACTTCCTCCACGGCGAGCAGGGCGCACTCATCTGCACCGCCAAGCTGGTCGAGCAGGTGCCGTGGATCGACGCCAAGTACTACGGGGCCACGCAGGTGATCGACGAGGCCCGCCACGTCGAGGTGTTCGCCCGCTACCTCGACGAGAAGATGTCCGGCGAACACCCCATCAACCCGCACCTCGGTCGACTGCTCGATGCGATCATCACCGATGAGCGCTGGGACATCACCTACCTGGGGATGCAGATCATGGTCGAGGGCCTGGCCCTGGCCGCCTTCGGCTTCATCCACTCGATCACCGACGAGCCGCTGCTCAAGCAGCTCCTCCGCTACGTCATGAGCGACGAGGCGCGACACGTCGCCTTCGGAGTCCTCTCGTTGCAGGAGCTGTACGACTCGATGAGCTCCTCGGAACTGCGGGAGCGTCAGGAGTTCGCCTACGAGGCAGTCCTCCGGCTGCGCGACCGCTGGTTCCACACCGACACCTGGGAACGGATGGGCGTCGACCCGGAGCCGATCGTCCGGGTGATGCTCGCCGAGCGGTCCGACGAGGAGCGCATGTTCCGGACGATGCTGTTCTCCAAGATCGTCCCCAACTGCCGGAAGCTCGGACTGCTGGACTCGGGCGACGGCTGGCTCCGTGACCGCTTCACCGAGCTCGGCATCATCGAGTTCGAGCACTGGGTCGACACGAGCGACGAGTACGAGTCGCTCGACGCGATCGACGCCGACCGGGCCGCGGCCGCCGGGTGACCGGCGCGGCCGGGCGGGTCAGCGCTCGCTGATCGGGCGGCGGCCGAACATCATCAGCAGCAGCCCGAGGCCGATCAGACCGGCACCCACCAGCGTCGGCAGTGGTCCGACTCCGGTGAACGCCAGCGTCGATCCCGACTGCTGGATCCCGGCGACCGTCACCGGAACGGTCGTCGGGACCGTGGTCTCACCGGCGACGTCGGCGGGCACCGTCGTGGTCGGCCCGGGGGTGGTCGTGGTGCTCGGTGTGGTCGTGCTGGTGGGCACCGTCGTCGACGTCGTGGACGACGTCGACGTGGTGGAGGACGAGGTGGTCGACGTCGACGTGGTGCTCGTCGTGGTCGTCCTCGGTGTGCAGTCCCCGGGCCACTGGAGGGCCGTGTCCGTGTCGAACGGGAACAGCAGCGGACCGTGCCACGGCCCGGTCGGGGCGATCGTCGGCGGCGTCACCGAGTTGGAGGTGCCGGCGATCAGGTCGAACTGCTGCGGGTCGCAGCCCTTGACGAAGGAGACGGTGTAGGTGCCGCTCTGCTGCATGGTGAACGGCGTCCGACCGACGAGCGTCTGGGGCCAGGCCACAGTCGCGCTCGGCATGGCGTAGACGGCGGCCGTGGCACCGACCGGGCTGCAGAGGTTCCGCGGGACCCGGATGGCGACCGTGAACGCCGTCGAGGTGCTGCCGACGTTGTGGACGACGCCGGCCGGGAAGACCGCACACGGCGCGGTCGACGGCTGCGCCACGAAGTCCACGACGGGCGGCGACGGCTGCTGGGCCTGGGCGGACTGCGCCCACGCCACCTGCGGCCCGGCCAGAACGACCAGACCGACGACCAGGGCGAGCGAACCGAGACGAACCGCGGCCCCGGGTCGACGCCGGTCCCCCATCACTGCCTGCACACCCTCGACACCCACCGACGACCTCCACGAACGCTTCCTCGAGGATCATCGAACCATCCGGGGTCGCATTGAGCAAGCGCTTGACCACTCATCGTGGTGGGTAGATGTCCCAGACCGACCCGGTCACGATCAGTTCGCCGAACCGGCCCACCGGCACTTTCCCTGTGTCGCAGCGAGGTCCTACCCTCGTCCGCATGGGAACGGGTCGCAAGAGTCGAACGCACGGAGTGGTGGCAGCGACCGTGGTCGCCCTGATCGCCGTCGCCGCCCTGGGTCCCGGGGTGGACCTGGCCGCCGACGAACCGCCCGTGGCCGAGAAGTCCGGGGTGGCCACGTCGACCGGCTCGTCGACCGAGGTCGTGGGCGGTGACACCATCGACTGGACGGTCCGGACCGCCGACCTGGCGACCCAGCCCGTCCGGGTCGAGGCCGTCGACACGATCGGTCCCGGGTCGCAGCTCGTGCCGGGCTCGGTCGTCGCCCCCGACGGCGGGCCGGTCGCCTACTCCAACGCCGGACCCGCCGGACCGTTCACGGACCCGCCGTCGACGGCGACGCGCTCCATCAGGGTGGTCTCCGGCGACGAACCCGGCACCGTCCGGGGCGGGATCTCTGACTTCTGGGGATCGAGCCCGATCCAGACCCGGGGCGACGGCTGGGTCCCGGTGCTCTCCGGCGGGGCCCGGACGTACAACGTCTTCCACCACACGAACCCCGGCAAGCCCGAGATCAACTGTGTCGACCGGGCGGCGAAGGCCACCTGCCCCGGCTACCCCGTCGAGGTGTCCATCTCGGAGACGAGCGACCTCACCACACCGTTCGAGGCCGACTCCGTCATCGACGGCCAGGGACGACTCTGGATCTCGGGCACCCGGGCCAAGGCGGGGCCCGACGAGGGTGGCTTCTACTGCTGGGACACCACGACCGACGCCGCCTGCCCGACCGCATGGTTCCCGGTGGCCACCCGGCTCCAGCAGGGCAACCCCTACGCCCCGGTGAGCCACTCGCCGTTCAGCGGTGTCGCATCGCTCGGCACCCGCATCTACGGAGCCGCCGTCAACCTGCCCACCGGCCAGCAGGCGAACCAGATCAACGTCGAGTGCTTCGACACGGCCACCCTGACCCCGTGCGGGACCGTGAACCTGAACACCGTCGGCCTGCCGGGCTGGGACCCCAACCAGTTCCCGGCCGGTCGGTCCCCCACGCTCTCCATGGAGGTGATCGGGAACCGCTTCTACTTCGTCGTCGACTACGGCGCGAATCCGTCTCCGCAGCAGTCCCGCGGCAACCGCCTGTTCTGCTTCGACATGGCGAGCGGAGCAGCCTGCGCGGGCTGGAAGGTGCCGGCGGTCCCCGGCACCACCGGCGGCTTCTACCGGATGTCCGGACTGGTCTTCGGTGACGCCGACGGGGCGGCCGCCGTGTGCGTCGGATCCACCTTCGCCGACCCGGTGCTCTTCGGCCAGCCGAATGTCTCCCGTCCGATCTCCTGCTTCACCGACACCGGCGCCGCAGGCCCCGTGCCGCCAGGACTCCAGGCCGCTGTCAACGGTGTGCCCAAACTGTTCCCCGACGGCTCCGGCGGCACGGTCTTCGCGGCGCTCGCGTACGTGGCAGCCACCTCGAACAACCGGCTCTGGATCCCGTTCCTGACCGACACGACCAAGTCAAAGCCCGTCGCCAACAGCTACGGGCTCTGCTACGACTTCGGCACCGACGGCCCGTGCGCGGGAGTCGGGACCAACGGAGCGGTCACGTTCCCCGACGTCAACGCCGGCAGGCTCAGCCTGTACGGGTTCGTCGCCGAGCGGAACGGCTGCCTGCTCGGCCTGGGCGACGAGGGGTGGCAGATCTCCTTCAGTGACACCGGAACGGCGGGACCCTGCCCGACGGCGTCCGCCCGGCTTCGCGTCGACCCCAGGCGCTCGTACTGCCGGACCAACCCGAACATCACCTGGGATGCCGCGACCCTGCTCGGCGTCGACCCAGCGACGGTCCGACAGTGGTCGATGACCGTGCGCAATCCCGACGGGTCGCCGGTTCCCGGGTTCGTCGACGTCCCGGGCGTGGGTCTCGGCGTCGACCTCGCCGCCCTCCCACCCGCTCCGAGCGGCGGCTACACCTTCGATGCGTCGGTCACCTTCACCGATGCCACCCTGGCGCTCGACCCAACGGCTCAGCTGCAGGTCACGTTCAACGGCCCGCCACCTGAGATCTGCCTCCAGACGAGCGTGCCCCGGTGCGAGGACTCCGGCACGGTCACCAACGAGGTCGTGGGCACCGTCACGGAGCGCTCCGGGGTCGTCCGGACCGCGTCGCGGACCGCGTCGCTGGCGAAGGTGCTCCCGCCCGACTGCAAGAGCACGACAACCACGTCGAGCACCACATCCACGTCGACGACGAGCAGCACGTCGACGAGCACCACCAGCACCACCGTGCCCACCACGACCAGCAGCACGACGACGAGCACCACCAGCACC
>SXMI01000174.1 GCA_005777415.1 Actinomycetota bacterium
GGGCGGCGGTCAGGCCAACGTCACGATCATCGAACGGCTCTGATTCGGCGATCGGGTGGCGATCGGGGCGGAATCCTTGATGCGCCCGGACTGCTGCCGATGGAGTGTCCGGGAACACCAGGACAGCGGCCGGCTCCGGTCCCGCCTGCGGGCGGGCCGGCCGGCGGTCCACCCGTTCTCCCCGGGGGGCCACGACACGGACCAGAGGTGGCGGTGAACGCCGACGACGATCCCGAGACGAGCGGCAGCGCCGAGCTCGCCGGCTGGTTCCTGGACCCGGCCGATCTCGGGCCCGAGACCCGCCGGGCGGGTGTGGTGACGGGCCTGTCGTTGCTGGTGGCCCACCCCGGAACCGCCGAGCTGGACGCGGTCGAGTCGGTCGTCGTCGAGCTCGCCGATGAGTTCCGGATCGACGTCGTCGTGGCGGCGACCGACGACGCGTCGTCGGTCTGGTGGCCGTCGGTGCGTGAGCGTCTGGCCGGGCTCGAGGTCCGCCACCGGCTCGTCCGGGCGGACGACGGTGCGGCTGCGGCGCTCGAGTCGCTGGCGGACGCGGCATCGGGTGAGTTCGCCGCGGTGCTCCGTGGAGCAGTCCCCGATCTGGCCCCACTCGTTCCGGGGTTGCTGCGGGTGTGGATCGACGGGGGCGACGCCCTGGTCCTGGTCGACCGGACGTCCTTGGAGGGCGCGTCGGAGGCGAAGGTGGCCGATGCCGAGGTCGTCGCCGGGCACCTGGTCGACCTCCTCGGCACCGGCGGCGGAGCGACCCGCGGGGTGGCCGTCGTCCGCCGCTGGCTGATCCGACGGCTGGCCGACGAGCTCGGGGCGGCCGGCGATCCCGCCGACGAGGTGCTCGAGCGTCTCCGAGCGGTGGGCGCCGTGCTCGTCGAGCTGCCCGTCGACCCGTCGTGAACCGTCGGCGCCGGACTGGTTGGCCCGGCGGTCCTGCGACGTAGCATCCCCCCGTGGACTTCGACGACACCCCGGAGCTCGCCGAGTTCCGGTCAGAGGCCCGGGCGTTCCTCGACGAGAACGCCGAGCTCCGCCGGGGCGACGAGCGTGACTGGTCCCGGAACGGCGCCGCCACCGACGAGGAGGTCGCCGCCGACTACCGGCAGCGGTGCCGCGACTGGCAGCGCCTGCTGGCCCGCTCGGGCTGGGCGGGCATCACCTGGCCGGCGGCGTTCGGTGGCCGCGGCGGTACCCCGGCCCAGCAGATGATCTTCAACCAGGAGCTGGCCCGCTACGACGCCACCTCGGGGTTCATCTCCGCGGCCCAGGCCCTGGTCGGACCGACGCTCATGCGGCACGGGACGCCGGAGCAACAGGAGCGGTACCTGGGTCCGCTGCTGTCGGGCGACGAGTGGTGGTGCCAGTTGTTCTCCGAGCCCGGAGCGGGTTCGGACCTGGCGGCGCTCGCCACCCGGGCCGAGCTCTCCGAGGGGACCGGACCCGACGGCTCCGACGAGTGGGTCGTGAACGGCCAGAAGGTCTGGACGTCGAACGCCCAGTACGCCGACTTCGGGATCCTGGTCGCCCGGAGCGACCCGATGCTGCCGAAGCATCGCGGGCTGACGTTCTTCATCCTCGACATGCGCTCGGCCGGGATCGAGGTGCGGCCGCTGGTCCAGGCCCAGGGGGTCGCCCACTTCAACGAGGTGTTCCTCTCCGATGTGCGGATCCCGGCCGAGAACGTCGTCGGCGAGGTCGGCGACGGTTGGACGGTCACCCGCACGACGCTGCGCAGCGAGAGCTCCATGATCTCCGGGGCAGGCCAGGCCACGCCGTTCTCGGCGGTGCTCGACCTGGCCCGTCGTCACGGGGCGGCCGATGATCCGCGGGTCCGGCAGCGGCTGGCCCGGGTGTACACCGACGAGTTGATCCTGCGCTGGATGGGCTGGCGGACGCAGACGGCGGTCATGCAGGGGCGCTACGAGCTCGCGCTGCACGGTTCGCTGCTCAAGAACTTCTTCACCCGGGCGTTCCGTGAGCGGGTCGGACTCGCGCTCGACGTGCAGGGTCCCGAGGGTGCGCTGTGGGCCGATGCCGAAGGCGACGGCTTCTGGCAGTACCAGGCGATCAACCAGTTCGCGTCCAGGATCGGTGGTGGCACCGACGAGGTCCACCGCAACAACCTGGGCGAGCAGGTGCTCGGCCTGCCTCGTGAGCCGAGCAGCGACCGGGAGGTCCCGTGGAACGAGAGCGTGCGGTCGTGAGCGAGATGCTCGAGGGCCGGACGGCGCTGGTGACCGGGATCGGTCCCGGGATGGGGCGTGACATCTCGCTCGCACTGGCCCGGGAGGGGGCCGATGTGGCGCTCGTGGCCCGGTCCGACAAGGTCCTCCCCGCCGTGGCCGACGAGGTCGAGGCGCTGGGTCGTCGGGCTGTGCGCATCCTGGGCGACATCTCGGATCCGGCGGACTGCGGGCGGATCGCCGCCGAGGCGGGAGAGGCGTTTGGTGGGCGCCTCGACATCCTCGTGAACTCGGCCTTCCACGGCGGTCGTCACGAGACGTTCGAGGGCGCCGACCTGGCGAAGTGGAGACGGCCGATGGAGGTCAACTACTTCGGGACCCTGCAGGTGACCCAGGCGGCGCTCCCGCTCCTCAAGGCGGCGGCCGCGGCGAGTGGCGACGCACGGATCGTGATGGTCAACACGATGTCGGTGCACCTGATCGAGGAGCGGGCGGGGTCCTACGCCGGGTCCAAGGCGGCGCTCGGTGCCGTGACCAAGACGCTCGCCCGGGAGCTCGGCGGCTACGGGATCCGGGTCAACGCCGTGCACCCGGGCTACATCTGGGGTGACAGCGTCCGCATCTACTTCGAGTGGCAGGCCGAGGAGCGGGGCGACGGGGCGACCTGGCAGGACGTCTACGACGAGCGCGCTGCCGAGACCTGTCTGGGCTACCTGCCGCACAGCTCCGAGATCGCCGGTGCCGTGGTGTTCTTCGCCTCGCCGTTGGCCAGGTGCGTCACGGGTACGGCGCTGCCGGTCAACGCCGGCCACTGGCTCCCGCCCTCGGCGTGATGCCCTCCCTCCGGCCGACTCAGTCGTCTTCCCACGGGCCGACTCAGTCGTCGTTGCGGTAGCGCCGCTTCGTGCGGCGGACGCCGAGGGTGGCGCCGATCGCCATGCCCAGGAGCGTGGTGACGATCAGGACGATCCCCAGCGGCAGGGTCACGGTGGTGACGACGAAGCTGACCTCTGCCGACTCGAAGTTGGCCAGGATGAAGATCAGGAGCAGCACCGCGGCGACGGCCACCACGACCTGACGAGGGGTCGGGCGGAATCCGGTCGAGGACC
>SXMI01000029.1 GCA_005777415.1 Actinomycetota bacterium
ACGGCCGTCGTCGACGGCAGCGGCCGCCTGCTCCACTCCGTCCGACAGCGACCCGACCACGTCGGCGACGACGAGGGCGGCGCCGGCGTTCAACAGGACGGTGTCCCTGATGGGGCCCGGCTCACCGGCGAGCATCGCCGTGGCCGCCCGGGCGTTGGCTCCCGGGTCGCCGACCGCCAGGTCGTCCAGGGTCGCCCGTCGGAGCCCCACCGACTCGGGCGTCACGCTCAGCCGGTCGACCACGGAGCCGTCGCGTACCTGCACCACCGTCGTGGCGGTGGTGGTCGTCAGCTCGTCCAGTCCGTCCTCGCCCCGCACCACCCAGGTGTGGATCGCACCGCGTGCCGCCACCACGTCCGCGATCAGGTCGACCAGTCGGAGGTCGGCGACACCGAGCACCTGACGCCGCACCCGACCCGGGTGCGAGAGCGGTCCCAGCACGTTGAACACCGTCGGGAGGCCGAGCTCGGCGCGCACGGGCGCGACGTGGCGCATGGCCGGATGGAACATCCGGGCGAAGGCGAAGCCGACGCCGGCCTCCCGCACGCAGGCGACGACGCCGTCGCCGTCGCGGTCGACCTCGACGCCGAGCGCCTCGGGGCGGTCGGTCGACCCCGCGGTCGACGAGGCCGCCCGGTTGCCGTGCTTGCAGAGCGTCGCCCCGGCGGCGGCGGCGACCCCCGAGGCCAAGGTCGAGACGTTGAACGCCCGACCGCCGAGCGCCGAGGAGCCCCCGGTGCCGACGACGTCGACGGTGCCGTCCGGGTCCTCGAGGACCAGCGGCGCCGCCGCGTCGAGCATGGCATCGACGAGACCGACGACCTCGTCGGCCACCTCAGCCTTGGCCCGGAGCGCCACCACGAACGCCGCGGCCTGCGCCGGCGTGGCCTCCCCGACGAGGATGCGTTCCAGGGCGGACCGACAGGTGGCGGCGTCGAGGTCCCGGCCGTCGAGCAGGTGGCGGAGCACCCCCGGCCACGCACCGGCGGCGGCGAACGCTCCCACCCCGGACTCAGCCCACCGAGGCCGAGGACTTGGCGAGCGCCCGCTGCCGGCGCCGGCGCCGGATGATGCGCTGGCGCTCCCGCTCGGTGGCGCCGCCCCAGACCCCGTTGTGCTCACGGGCCTCGATGGCGTGCTCGAGGCACACCTCCTGCACCGGACACGCCCCGCAGATCTCCTTGGCGGTCTCGGCCTCCTCGTCCGTGGCCGGGTAGAAGATCATCGGGTCGAGGCCCCGACAGGCGGCCTCGGAGGCCCACACGGTGTCCATGGGCGGATTCTGGCAACCGCCATCAGTCGTGTCCAAGCGAGATGCCGCCCGTCATCCAGCGTTCACCTCCGCAATCCGCCGCTGGGGCCGTATCCTGCGGGGGTGCCACACCAACCATTCGTCCGGTCCCGGTCCATCGAGGCGCTCCGTGACCGGGAGTTCGACCTCCTCGTCGTCGGCGGCGGCATCACCGGCGCCGGAGTCCTGCTCGACGCCGCCGCCCGCGGCATGCGCGCCGCCCTGATCGAACGGGACGACTTCGCCTCGGGCACCTCGTCCAAGTCCTCCAAGCTCGTCCACGGCGGCCTCCGCTACCTGCAACAGGGTGAGATCGGGCTCGTCTACGAGGCACTCGCCGAACGGCAGCGACTCCTGCGCAATGCACCCCACCTGGTGAAGACGCTCCCGTTCCTGATCCCCATGTTCGGCAAGGGCGGGGTGATCCCGGCCAAGATCTCCCGGCTGCTCGGCACGGCCATGTGGGGCTACGACGTCACCGGCGGCTGGCGGGTCGGCCGGATCCACCAGCGGCTGAGCCACGACGAGGCGCTCAGCTACATGCCGACCCTTCCGACGGAACGGCTGGTGTCGGCGTACCTCTACTACGACGCCGCCGCCGACGACGCCCGACTCGTGCTCACCGTCCTGCGGACCGCGGCGCTCGACTTCGGTGCGGTCGTCGCCAACCGGGTCGGCGCCGTGGGGATCTCCAAGGACGCCCGGGGCCGGGCCGACGGCGTGCACGTCGTCGCCGACGGCGAGGAGTTCACCGTGCGGGCGCGATCAGTGGTCAACGCCGCCGGCGTGTGGGCCGACGACGTCCGGACCATGGACGAGGGCGTGGACCCCGACTCCATCCGGCCGGCCAAGGGGATCCACCTGACCGTGCCCTGGGAGAAGGTCCGCAACCAGATCGCCGCGGTCGTCCCCGTGCCGTCCGACAAGCGCTCCGTGTTCGTCGTGCCCAACGGCCGGTTCACCTACATCGGCACCACCGACACCGACTACGACGGCCCGGTCGACGACCCCCAGTGCACCGCCGAGGACGTCGAGTACCTGCTGTCGGCGCTGAACTTCTCGTGCACGACCGAGATCACCCCGGCCGACGTTGTCGGCACCTGGGCCGGCCTGCGACCGCTGGTGAAGTCGGCGTCCTCCGGTCGCACCGCCGACCTGTCACGTCGGCACAAGGTGGCGACCTCCGACTCCGGTGTGGTGACGATCACCGGCGGCAAGCTGACGACCTACCGGGAGATGGCCGCCGACACTGTGGACGAGGTGGTCGAGTCGGTGCTGGCCGCCGGGAGTGGGTTCGCCGGCTACCCGGGGAGCTCCACCAAGCGCCTGCGGCTGCGCGGCACCGCCGGCTACGACACGATCGGCCTGGCCGCCGAGGCCTTCCCGGCGGTACCCCTCGACGTCGTCGAGCACCTCGGCAACCGCTACGGCGGCGAGGCCCGCGAGCTCATGGCGGCGATCCAGCAGGACCCGTCGCTGCTCGAGCCGGTGGTCGCCGGACTCCCCTACACCCGGGCCGAGGTCGAGTACGCCGTGCGCCACGAGATGGCCGGTGACGTCGACGACGTCCTCAGCCGACGCACCCGGGCCCGGCTGCTCGCACGTGACGACTCGGCCGATGCCGCCGACGCCGTGGCCGCCACGATCGGCGCCCACCTCGATACGCCTGCGACGGTGCTCGAGACGCAGGTCGAGGAGTACCAGTCGTCGGTCCGCCACGAACGCACCGCCGCCGACCTGCCCGAGACCCACCTGGACGCACTCATCGGGGCCTGAGGCGCCGGATCACCGTCCTGCGCCCGCGGGGGCGGGCCCCTCAGTTGAGCCCGGTCGTCGAGCTGCTCAGCAGCGAGACACCGAACAGCAGTCCGAGCAGCACGGCCGCCAGGATCCCGATGCCGCCCATGACCAGGCCGGCGATCGCCATGCCCTTGCCGTTGCCGCCGAGCTCGTCGGCCTTGCGCAGGCCCAGGTAGCCCGTGATCAGGGCCGCGATCGCCGAGACGAGCCCGAGCGGCCAGCAGCACAGGGCCAGCACGAGGGTCACGATGCCGCAGACGAGCGA
>SXMI01000175.1 GCA_005777415.1 Actinomycetota bacterium
ACGAACCCGTCGAGTGTGAGCGGTCGGTCCTGCATGGTGCCCTGCACGTGTCCCCCCGGTGGGCTCGTGGCGGGACCGTCGCGGGTCCCGCCGGTAGCGGTGGCGCAGCGTAGGCCCACCGTGGCGTACGACGCCGCCCGACCGCCCCTCTCCCCAGCGCACACCGCCCCACCGCCACACCGTGACCGACGCCGACCTCGCCCCCGACCGACCGACCCATCCGTCGTGGTTCCTGCCCGTGGTCGGCGCGGCGATCATCACGCTGGTCGTCGCCAACAACTTCGGCAACGTCATCTGGGCCGAGTGGGTGATCGACCAGCCGCTGGCGCTGCTCGCCCTCAACTCCTCCAACAAGTACCTGCTGGCGACGTCGGTCAACACGGACCTGGTGGCGGTGCTGGTGGTCTCGACGCTGCGGCTCATGGCGCCCGACCCGCTCTTCTACGCGATCGGCTACTTCTACGGCGACCGGGCCCTGAAGTGGGCGGGCAACGTGTTCCCGGGCATCGGCCCGGTGATCGAGCAGGCCCGGGCCGACGACGGCTCGTTCCGCTGGCTCATGACGGCGCTGCTCGTGATCATGCCGAACAACCCGGTGTGCCTGGTCGCCGGCGTGGTGCGGGTGCCGTTCGTGCGGTTCGTCTCGCTGGCGCTCATCGGCACCGTCGGGCGCATCCTGCTGATGCGGGTGATCGGGTCGATCTTCGAGGACCAGATCGAGGACGTGCTCGAGGTGGTCGCCCGCTACCAGCGCTGGTTCCTGCTGGCGTCGATCGTGTTCGTCGTCGGCTACGTCGCCTACAGGCGAGCCGGCGCAAGGGGCTCATCGGCGCTGTCGAGGAGCTTGAGGAGGATCTGGGCGACTGAAGCGCCCGGGAACCGCTGGTGTGACACGAGTTGTCGGTCCGCGAGCACACCCGCCGCCCCCTAGCCTCGGGCGGAGAGGACACCCCGGTGGCAGGCGGACGACGGAACCAACTCGAACTGATCGACCGCATCGGCGGGGGTGCCCACGGCGAGGTGTGGCGAGCCCGCGTCGACGGTCGTCTGGTCGCCGTCAAGGTGCTCGGCGGGGTGGCGGTCCCCAAGGAGGCCCAGCTCCGCTTCGCCCGTGAGCACTCGCTCCGACTGGAGCACCCCCACTTGGTGGCACCCCGCGGCGTGGTCGAGGTCGACGGCGAGATCGGCCTGGTCGCCGAACTGGTCGACGGCCGGGACCTGGCCGAGCTGGCGGCAGCGAACGGCGGCGGACTGTCCGACCCGGTGGTGGCGTCGGTCGCGTCGCAGGTGCTGGACGCGCTGGGCTTCCTGCACGACCGCCACATCGTCCACCGTGACGTGACCCCCACGAACGTGCTGGTCGCCCGTGGCGAGGACGGCTCCCTCCTGGCCCGGCTCGGCGACCTGGGCTCGGCGCTCGATCTGGACGGCCCGCGGCTCACCAGCATCCCGGGCGTCGTCGGCACGATCGGCTTCACGGCGCCCGAGGTGATCGGCGGCGCCGATGCCGAGCCGACCGCCGACCTGTTCTCGCTCGGCCGCACGCTCGAGCAGGTTCGGGCCGCACCGCCGGTCGACCACGACCCGGCCCTCGACGAGCTGCTGGGCGCGCTCACGGACCCGGACCCGGACCGCCGACCACCGACGGCCGCCGACGCCACCGCCCTGCTCGGGACGCCCGCTCCGGTCGCCGAGGACGACCTCGTGGTGCCGCGACTCCCGCCGCTGCCGGCCCGCCGCCGGCCGAGCACCCGGGGGCTGTTCGTCGCGGCCGCCGCTGTGGTGCTGGTGGCGCTCGGAGCCTGGCTGGTGGTGGGCCGGGACGACGACGTCGAGGTGCGGGGCGATGCCGCACCGGCGACGGACCCCCGGCCGGTGGCCTCGCAGGTCATGGTCCCCGGGACCGAGGGCGCCGGCTACGACTCGTCGGTCGCCGTCGACGCCGACGGTCGGCCGGTGGTGGCGCACACCGACCTGACCGACGGCACGCTGGCCGTGACCGCGTGTGAGGACACGACCTGCGCGCAGGCGACGTCGACCCCCGTCGACCCCCGCCCCCGCAGCGGCTACTACCCCTCCCTGGCGCTCACCCGGGCCGGGCTGCCCGTGGTCGCCGCGCAGGACTCCTCCACCGGCGAACTCGCCGTGCACCGCTGCGCCGACCGCGTGTGCACATCGGCAGAACGCTCGACCGTGCCGCTCCCCGGCACACTCGGAGCGGAGGTCGCCGCCCGGTTCACCTCCGTGCGCCCCGAACCGCTGGACCGCAACGCCAGCCTGCTCCCCCGCCTCCGGCTCGACGACGACGTCCCGGTCCTGACCTTCGACGACGTGACGACCGAGCAGGTGTGGCTGGCCCGCTGTGCCGACCCGACGTGCGCCGGCGGCTGGACGGTGACGGCGGTCGGACCCGGTGCGGGCGGGTCGCTGGCGATCGGCACCGACGGGCTGCCGGTGGTCGCCGGCACGGGGCGGATCGGCCCGCTGAGCTTCGGCGCCCTGTGGGTCGCCGAGTGCCTGGACGACACGTGCACGGCATCGCGACGACGGCAGACGACCACGAACGCGTCGACGGCGAGCATTGCGGTCGGTGCCGACGGCTGGACGGTGGTGGCCGTGTCGTACCTCACGCCGGCCGAGTCGGACGGACTGGTGGTGCTGGGCTGTGCCCCGGGGTGCGCCGCACCGACCGTGACCAGGCTCGCCGCCGACAGCGACCCCGACGGCAACCCGAGCGTGGCGGTCCGCTCCGGCCGTCCGGTGGTCGCGTTCCGGGCCAAGAACGCGCCCGCACCGGGCCTGCAGTTCGTCGACTGCGCCGACCCGGCATGCACGACCGTCACCCGCACCATGGGGATCAACGCCGAGGTGCCGGTACCGGACCGGCAGCCCGAGGCCGGCCACGACGTGTCGTTGGCGGTGGCCCCCGACGGCCGGGCGATCTCCTCCAACTCGCTCCTCCCGGCCGACCGGGAGATCACCCCGCCCCAGCTGGTGGTGTCGGCAGATGTCTGAGCCACCCGGCGGTCCACCCACCGATGGGCCGCTGGGACCGTGGCCGGTGGACCGCCTCTGGGACTGGTTCGCGGCGTTCCACGCCACCGACGACGGCCAGCGCCGCAGTCGGGCCGCAGCCGCCAGGCGTGGCGTCCCGGACCTGGCCGAGGACCTGCACCACGAGTGGTTCCTCTCGGTGTGCACGACCCTGGACCGACTGCGCTCCGGCGGTGGCGAGCTGCCGGTGTGGATCGCCTCGGAGGATGCCGCCACGGCCTACGTGCTGCGGGCCCTGGACAACGACGCCGTGGACGCGGCCCGCCGCCGGTCCCGGGAGCGTCGGGTCCGGGCGATCCACCGGGTCGACGGTGACGGTGAGGACCTGGAGCCCGGGGTGGAGGACGAGGGCCTGGCCGGCGCCGACCTGAACCAGGCGCTCGACCGGGTGGTGCACGACCTGAACGACCACCTGCGCGACGGGACCGGCGGATGCCCCGGGTGCCCGTCGGAGCCGGTGGTGCGCATCTGCCTGGGGGTCGTCGCCAGGCTCCGGGATCCGCAGCGTCGACCGCCGGTCCACCAACTCCGCGGCGGGACGACCGAGTGGGACCAACTCGTCTACGAGGTCATGGCGGTCGTCGCGCCCGAGCGGGTCACCACCAATCAGGACGGACAGATGACGGAAGGGACCCGGCAGACCAAGCGCCGCTACGGCAGCTGTGCCCGACGGCTGCTCGACGAGCTCCTGGGCCGACACCTGGACGGACGGTTGCCGTGATCGCCCGCCACCGCTGCGCCCCGGGCCTCACCCGCACGTCGCCGTGTCACATCGGCGCGCCCACCGACGCTGTCCGAGGGAACGGAGAACGGAGGTGATCCGCTTGAGCACCACCTGGGACGACGATCTGTGGCGGTGGACGCTGACACCCGACCATGCCGTTGGACAGCCCGCCGGACAGTTGCCGGTCATGTCCAGCCCGCTGGCCGTGCTGCGCCGGGACGGGGTCCGGGTCATCGTCGACGAGTCCACCGGGAGCGTGGTCGAGATCACCGTGGACGCCGCCGATCGCTCCGGCGCGCTGGACGACGAGACCCTGACGGTCGCACGCGACCTGATCGGCACGTTCGACTTCGCCACCGGCCAGCAGGTCGTCCTCGACGACGAGCGGCACCGACGGCTGGTCGACCTCAGCGCACGTGACGCCGCAGGCCCATCCGCCGACGGTGGCGCTGCGACGACGGACGAGTGGCCGGTCGACGTGACCGACACCCCGACCGGCACGATCGACCCGTCCACCGCAACGGCACGGTTCGACGCCGACCGTGGCGTGCTCACGGTCACCGCAGCAGTCGACCCGGCCGCCTACCCACCGGCCGTCGCTGCCCTACGGGCCGAACTCGTCGACGCCAGCGGGTTAGTCCTGGCGTTCGCACCGTTCCGGTTGTCGACCGACCCCGGGCGGCCGGAGGCGCTGGCCGAACTGGTGGTCGCCCACGACCAGCAGCCGGCGGGTGGCAGGGTTCAGGTCCGAGCCGTCCGGCCGTGACAGAACGATCCCCGGTTCTGGGTCCCACATCCTGACCCTTCCGGGTCCGTCTCCCTTGGGATGCCCGTCTCGGGTCGCCCGACGGACGCTGACCGGGTCCGGAGCGATGGGGCTCAGCCCCGGACCCGGTCACCGTCCGCCACCGTCCTCATCAGGGACAGTGCCGCAGGTCTCGCAGCCTGCTCAACGCCCGTAGCGTCCGAGCAGGTG
>SXMI01000030.1 GCA_005777415.1 Actinomycetota bacterium
GGGACGTCACCCAGGTCGACGTCCAGGGGGGCCGGTCCGGGCTGGACGACCTCGAGCAGGTGCTCGCCGGGATCGACGGGCTGGGCTTCGTACACCTCAGCTCTCGTGACGTGGTTCGCCACCGCATCGTGCAGGACATCGTCGACGCCTACTCCCGGCACGCCGAACGGTGAATCCCCCAGCGGACGGCCCGACCGTGGACTGCGTCGACCGGCGGACCGCCGACGACACCGCCGTGGACGTCGACGCCTGCTGCGACCTGCTCTCGGCCGTGCTGGCCGCCGAGGGGGTGGCGCAGCGTGCGACGGCGACCATCCTGCTGGTGGACGCCGACGAGATCACGTCGCTCGCCGCCGAGCACCTGGGCCACGGGGGTCCGACCGACGTCCTGTCGTTCCCGATCGACGGTCCCGGACCCGTCGAGGACCAGCAGCCGTGGGTCGTGGGCGACGTCGTGATCTGTCCGCAGGTCGCCGCCGCCGGCGCCCCGACCCACGCCGGGGACCTCCGCTCCGAACTGGCGCTGCTCGTCACCCACAGCGGGTTGCACCTGTGCGGGTGGGACCACGCCGATCCCGCCGAGGAAGCGGCCATGTGGGCCCGCGAACGTGAGCTGCTGGAGCGTCACCACGGGCCGATTGCCGGCGACCCGTGGGCCACGGCCGGGACGGGAGGTGTCCGGTGAGCGGAACCGACCTGGTCCTGCTGGTGGTGATCGTCGTGCTGGTCATCGCAGCCTCGGTCCTGGCCGTGGCGGAGACGGCGATCACCCGGATGACCCGGTCCCGGGCGGCGGCACTCGCCGAGCAGCACCCCCGCCGTGGTCCACTCGTCCAGCGGATCGTCACGAACCTGGAGCGCGACCTCAACGCGGTGTACCTGTCGGTGAACATCGTCCAGACGGTCCAGGCCGCGCTGGTCGGCGTGCTGGCCGCCCGGCTCTTCGGTCCGCTCGGCGTGGCCGTCGGCATCGTGTTGAACGTGGTGGTGCTCTTCACCCTGGCCGAGGCGGCGCCCAAGACCTGGGCGTTGCAGCACACCGACCGGGCGGCCCTGCTGACGGCCCCGATGGTCGAGGGCATCGGGCGCCTCATGCGCTGGCCCGCACGGGGGCTGATCGGCGTGGCCAACATCATCCTGCCGGGCAAGGGGCTCAAGCAGGGGCCGTTCGTCACGGAGGAGGAGATCCTGGCGCTCGCCGAGGAGGCCGCCGAGGCCGCCGTCATCGAGGAGTCCGAGCGCGAGCTCATCGAGTCGATCATCGACTTCGGTGACACGGTGGTGCGTGAGGTGATGGTGCCCCGGCCCGACGTCGTCTCGGTGGACAGCACCGCGACGGTTCGCGCGACGGTGGACCGGGCGATCCAGGTCGGCATGTCCCGGCTCCCCGTCTACGGCGAGAGCTCCGACGACGTGGTCGGTGTGGTCAACGTGCGTGATGCGTTCCGGGCCGAGCGGGAGGGCGCCGGTGACGAGGCCGTCACGACGGTCATGCGGTCGGCCTACTTCGTGCCCGAGACGAAGCCGGTCCGGGACCTGCTGGCCGAGATGCAGTCGACCAAGACGCACCTGGCGGTGGTCGTCGACGAGTACGGGGGCACCGCCGGGCTGGTCACGCTCGAGGACCTGCTCGAGGAGCTGGTCGGTGAGATCACCGACGAGTACGACAGCGAGACCGATGCGATCCAGCAACTCGCCAACGGCGAGGTGCTGGTCGTCGGCACCTTCAACGTCGGGGACCTGAACGAGGAGCTCGACCTGCAGCTGCCCGAGGGCGACTGGGACACCGTCGGCGGGCTGGTGTTCGGCAAGCTCGGCCGGGTGCCCGTGCCGGGCGACGCCGTCGACGCCGACGGGGTCCGGCTCGTCGTCGAGCGGGTCGACGGCCGCCGCGTCACCCGGGTCCGCCTGCGGGGCGTACGACCCGATGCGGTCGCCGACCTGGTGGACACGTGACGGAGCCGACGTTCCGCTCCGGGTTCGCTTCGCTGGTGGGCCGTCCGAACGTGGGCAAGTCGACGCTGTTGAACCGGATCCTCGGCGAGAAGGTCTCGATCGTCTCCGACAAGCCGCAGACGACCCGGCACCAGATCCGGGGCATCCTCCAGCGCCCCGACGCCCAACTCGTGTTCGTCGACACGCCGGGCATCCACAAGCCGAGGACGGTGATGGGGGAGCGGTTGAACTCGGCGGCGACCGAGACCATCGGTGACGTCGACGTCACCTGCCTCGTCCTGGACGCGTCCCAGCGGATCGGCCCCGGCGACCGGCGCATCGCCGAACGGCTCCCGGAGGGGTCGGTCGTGGTCGTCAACAAGATCGACCGGGTCGGACCTGAGGCGCTGCTCGAGCAGTTGGCAGCCGCCTCCGGGTTCGAGGCCGACGCATGGTTCCCCGTCTCGGCCCGGACGGGCGAGGGGGTCGAACCGTTCGTGGACCACCTTCTGTCCCGCCTGGAGGAGGGGCCGGCCTGGTACCCGACCGACGTGTCGGTCGACACCGGCGAGGGCTTCCGGGTCGCCGAGCTGGTCCGTGAGCAGCTGCTGCGGGTGGTGCGAGAAGAGCTGCCGCACTCCATCGCCACCCGGACGATCGCCTGGGAGTGGCCCCGCATCACCGTCGAGATCCTCGTCGAGCGGGAGTCGCAGAAGGGCATGGTCATCGGCAAGGGCGGGTCGGTGCTCAAGGAGGTCGGGACCCGGGTCCGGCAGCAACTGCCCGAGGGCGCCTTCCTGGAGCTGCGGGTCCGGGTCGAACGGGACTGGCAGTCCCGTCCGGGGGCCCTCGAGCAGCTCGGCTACTGACCGGGTCGGTGCGCCCCATCGTCGTCGGTCGGTCCGGGGCATCGGGTACGGTGCCCCCGTGGAGTTGACCGAGCTCGACGGGTCCAGGATCCCCGTCCACGTCGCCATCGTGATGGACGGCAACGGCCGGTGGGCGCAGCGGCGGGGCCTGCCCCGGACCGACGGTCACGCCGCCGGCGAGGAAGCGCTCATGGACACCATCTGGGGTGCCCTCGACGCCGGAGTCCGGTGGCTGACGGTCTCCGCGTTCTCGACCGAGAACTGGAAGCGGCCGGTCGACGAGGTCCGCTACCTCATGAACTTCAACGAGCGGCTCCTGTTGACCCGGCGCGACGAGCTCGACGCCAAGAACGTCAAGATGCAGTTCATCGGTCGTCGGGACTGGCGGGTCCCGAAGCGGATCCTCCGGCGGATCGACGAGACCCTCGCGCTCACGCAGGACAACACGGCGATGACGGTGTCCATGGCCTTCAACTACGGGGGTCGGGCCGAGCTGGTCGACGCCGTCCGGGCCATCGTGGCCGAGGGGACCCCGGCCGGGAAGATCGACGAGCGGACGATCCGCCGTCACCTGTACGACCCGACGATGCCCGACCCGGAGCTCGTGATCCGCACCTCGGGCGAGTACCGGACGTCCAACTTCCTGCTCTGGGAGATGGCCTACTCCGAGCTCGTGTTCACCGATGTGCTGTGGCCTGACTTCCGCCGGAGCGACCTGTACGCGGCGATCGACGAGTTCCAGCGTCGGGACCGCCGCTTCGGCGGACTCACCGACGCGGACCCCGCCGCCGGCTGAGGCGTCCCGCGGCCGGGCCCGGGTCGGCCGGGAGCCGACCGGGTCGTGGGAGACTGTCGGGGTGAGCCTCTACCGCGACGTCGCCGTGGTGCTACGGACCTACAAGCTCGGCGAGGCCGACCGGGTCGTCGTGCTGCTCTGCCGTGACAGCGGCAAGGTCCGGGCGGTCGCCAAGGGCGTCCGTCGCACGAAGTCCAAGTTCGGCTCGAGGCTGGAGCCGGGGTCACATGTGCAGGTGCAGCTCCACGAGGGCCGGGGTGAGCTCGACATCGTCACCCAGGCCGAGACGGTCGAGTCCCGGCCGGCGTCCCGGGCCGACATGTCCCGGCTGTCGCACGTGGCGGCGGTGCTCGAGGCCGTCGACCTGGTCGCCCAGGACCGGCAGCCGAACCCGAGGCTGTTCGACATGCTCGTCGGCGGACTCCGGACGATCGAGGATCGGGATCCACCCCTCCTGCCGGGGGCGTTCTACCTGAAGCTGCTGGCGGCCGAGGGCGTGGCCCCGGAGCTGTCGATGTGCGTGGCCTGCGGGGCCGACGACACCGAGGTGGCGCTGGCGCTGGAGGCCGGCGGCGTCCGCTGCCGGACCTGCGGCGGTGGTCGACCGGTGTCGGACCAGGCGCTCGCCGTGGCCCGCGCCGTGCTCGGCGGTGGACTCGTCGCCGCGCTCGACCTGCCCGAGGGCGACGTGACCCGGGAGGTCGACACCATCGCCACCGCTGCGCTCGAGGGCCACCTCGAACGGCGGCTCCGCTCGGTCCGGGTCCTGCACGGCACCTGAGGCCGGACGCGACGACGGCGACCCCGGAGGGCCGCCGTCGTCCACCGCTCGGATGGAGCTGCTGGCTCAGGCGTCGATGACGAGGGTGTCGCCGAACTGATCCCACGGGGTGCGGTGCTGGGCATCGGTGAAGATCGTCACCAGTCCCCAGATGGTCACCGCCAGCAGCGCCAGGCCGCCGACGCAGGGGATCACGCCCAGCGCGTGGTAGATGGACCGCTTGAAACCCTGCTCGGTGGTGGGCATTGAGCCGTCGGCGCTGACGACCTTGACGCTCAGCGCCATGCCGCCGACGGTCTGCCCCCGGGTGCTGATCATCAGGGCGAAGTACGCCACCCACAGCGCGTAGACCACCAGCGAAGCCAGGATCCATCTGAAGTTGAAGGTGGTGCCGAATGCGTTGAACCCACCGCCGACGATCAGAAAGATCGGGACGGAGGCGATGTTCAGAATGACCACGTCGATGATGTAGGCCACGAGCCGCTTCCACGGCTCGGCGTATGCGCCGCCGGCCGACGGCGTCTGGTACGGCTGGGCGGGCGGGGGCGAGTAACCGCCCGGTGGCTGGGCGGGCGGCGGTGCGTAGCCACCCGGAGGGGCGGCCGGCGGCTGCGGCGGCA
>SXMI01000176.1 GCA_005777415.1 Actinomycetota bacterium
CTCGAAGGCGCCGGTGGACGCACCCGAGGGCACCGCCGCACGTCCGACCGCGCCTGAGTCCAGCTCCACCTCGACCTCGACGGTCGGGTTGCCCCTCGAGTCCAGGATCTCCCGACCCCACACGCCCTCGATCACGCTCACGCAGCACTCCTCAACGTCCGGGAACCGGCGGCATCCACGCCCGACCGGCCGTCCGGCGCCTCGGCCGAACGGGAGTCCACCGTACCGCCTCGTTCAGCGCGACCCGGTGCTGCCCGCTGCGCTGCCGGAACTGCCGGAACTGCCGGCGCTGTCGGAGCCGCCTGAGCTGCCGGTGCCGCCGCCGGTCTGGTCGCGACCGGTCGGGTCGCCGCCGGTCGGACCCGCGCCGGACGAGGTCGACGGGCCCGGCTCGATCGTCGGCCCCCCGGTGATCCGGGCCAGCCGGTCCCGGATCAGCTCCGCGAAGGCCCGGGCGCCGTCGGGGTTGAGGTGTGACCCGTCGTAGGTGAACCACTCCGGGTGTTCCTCGCCGACGGAGTACCAGTCGACGAGGACCGCCGTGGGGTGCCGGTCCGCCGCGGCGGCCAGCCGGCCGTTGACCAGGTCCTCCCACGGCCGGTCGACCTTGGCGTTCACCAGCAGGACCGTCTGCTCGCCGGCGAGCTCGAAGAGCTCGTCGAGGTCCTCGTCGGTGAAGGTGCCGTTGACCCCGGCGTTGATCACCAGCGGGCCGGGGATCTCTCCGGCCTCGGCGTAGGAGTCCACGACCCGGAGCACCCCGTCGAACTGCCGGGAGACGGCGGCGTCGACCCGGATCCCCGGCATGGCGTTCTGGAGCTCCTGCTTGGCGCCGAGCACGACGGAGTCCCCCACCAGCAGCGCGTTCGTCGGGGTCTGGCGGACCGCCGCACCCCGTCCGGCCGCCACCGACTGGTCGATCTGACGGTTCAACTCGGCGGACGAGGCCGACAGGACGGTCGTCGTGGTCGCTGCGGCAGGATCGTCGGTCGGGGCTCCCGAGAGTGCGACCTCGTCGGCGAGGCCGGTCGCCTCCAGGGCGAGCTCGTCGCGAGCCGGGTCGCTCGCCGCCTGCTGCAGGCCCCAGGCGATGAGCACCGTCAGGGACAGGCCGATGCCACCGATGACGGCTCCCTGTCGCAGGGCGAAGGCGCGACGGTCTCCCCGACCCTGACGGAGGTCCTCCCACCAGCGCCCGAGCGCGCCGTGGCGGATCGGCAGCTCGACGTACCGGTACGAGGCCTCCGCGGCCGCCATGGTCAGGGCGATCCGCAGGACGAACAGGGGCCAGCCGTCGAAGGGGACGTCGATCCCCGGCCGGGTGACCATGAAGATCGGCCAGTGCCAGAGGTAGATGGAGTACGACCGCAGCCCCAACCACTGCAGTGGCGGCACGCCGAGGACGCGGCCGAGCCAGGCGGACGGGTGGACGAGCACGGCGATCACGGCGACGCAGACCAGGTCGAGGAGGAAGAACCCGCCCCGGTAGATGAACGAGTCGAAGGCGTTGACCCGGGTGAGGAACCAGACGATCAACGCCAGACCGAGCACGCCTGTGACGTTCATGGCGGCCACGGCGCCCGGGCCGGTCCGGCGGCGTTCCCGCCACGGCGCCCAGACCATCGCCAGCACGGCACCGAGCAGGAGCCCCGAGGCCCGGGCGAAGGTGTTGTAGTAGGCGCCCGACGGGTCCTCGAACGGGGTGAACAGGATCGCCATGTAGACCGCCGAGGCGACCGAGCAGGCGAGCAGGAACCAGCGGACGTTGCGGTGGGCGAAGCGGGCCACGGCCAGCACGAACAGCGGCGGGAACAGCAGGTAGAACTGCTCCTCGATCGCCAGGGACCACAGGTGCTGCAGCAGCGGCGGGCGTCCGGCCTGCGCGAAGTACGACTGGTCCAGGTGGATCTGCCACCAGTTGCTCACGTACAGCAGGGCCGCGATCACGTCGCCGCCCATGCGGCCCGCGGCGTCCCGGTAGACCAGCAGCGAGGCGACCGAGACCACGGCGAGCAGCAGGTACAGCGCCGGGAGCAGCCGCTTCGCCCGCCGGGTCCAGAACCCGCGCATGGAGACCGCACCGTTCCGCTCGCGTTCCTCGAGCAGCAGCGTCGTGATCAGGAACCCGCTGCTGACGAAGAACACCTCGACACCGAGGAATCCCCCCGGCATCCACGAGACATCGGCGTGGTACAAGACGACCGCCGCCACGGACACCGCCCGCAGCCCGTCCAGGCCCGGCTGGTAGCCGAGCTTGGGGGGCGCGGAGGCGCGGATCGTCGTCGTCACCGGTCCATTCTGACCCGTCGGGCGACCTCGGAGGCGGTCACCGCCGGTCGGACGGGATGCGCCCTACCGGGGCGTCAGCTCACAGGAGTACGAACTCACCGAACGGGCGAAGATGTTCGGCTCCACCACGCACTCGCTGAGCGGCACCGGGGCGTGGAACCGGCGGGTCAGCTCGGCGAAGAGCATCCGGAGCTCGAAGCGTGCCAGGTTCGCCCCGATGCAGAAGTGGGTGCCGAACCCGAACGCCACGTGCGGGTTGGGGCTGCGGGTCACGTCGAAGGTGAAGGGATCCTCGAAGACGTCCTCGTCACGGTTGGCCGACGGGTACGCCAGCATGATCCGGTCACCCTCGGCCACCTCCTGATCGCCGATGCGGGCGTCGCTCGCCGCCGTGCGGAAGAAGTTGTTGAGGGGGGTCACCCAGCGGATCAGCTCCTCCACGCCGGTGGCGACGACCTCGGGGTCCCGGCCCATGCGGTCCCACTGGTCCGGGTGGTCGGCCAGGATCCGCAGGCCGTGGGCGATGACTGTGCGGGTGGTCTCGGCCCCGCCGGCGATGAACAGGCCCACCTCGTCGATGAGCCGCTCGTCGTCGTACCGCTCGCCGCCCGGCAGCTCCGCGTTCGTCCACGCCGACACCAGGTCGTCCATCGGACAACCCCGCCGCTCGGGCACGATCTCGGAGAGCAGCGTGGCGAACTCGATGATCGCCGTGAACGACCCCTCGGCCGCGTCCTGGTCCCGCAGGATCATGTCGTAGCGCATGAGCCGCTCCGACCAGGTCTTCACGTCCGACCAGCGGTCCTCCGGGAACCCGAGCAGCCTGGCCGTGAGCCGACACGGCAGCTGCGCCGCCAGACCGTCGACGACGTCGAGGCGTCCGCTCGCCTCGACGGGGGCCAGCAGGTCGTCGATCGTCTCCCGGAGCCAGTCCTCGTGGAGCCGCACCGCCTTCGGCGTGAACCGGTTCGACACGAGCCGCCGCTGGGCGGCGTGGTCGGGGTCGTCGAGTGCGATGATGTTCCGCTCCTGCGGGGGTGCCCACGACCGGTACCCCCGGCTCGAGACGAAGGTGGCGCTGTTGCGTTCGACCTCGAGCACGTCGGCGTGCCGCGTGACCGCCCACAGGTCGTTGGCCCGGTCCCGGTACACCGGCTCGTTGGCCCGCATCCACGTGAAGGCCGGGTGGGGGTCCACCTGGTAGAAGCCCGGGTCGAGCAGGTCGACCTCGAGACGGTCCGCCTCGGGACGGCCGGTGCCGGTCGTTGCAGGAGTCACGGCCTCAGTCTGCCCCAGCGCGACGCCGGCGGGGGCCCGCGGCCTCAGGCCTCGGTGTGGGTGACCGGCTCCTCGCCCATCCACTCCCGCAGCGTGTTCTTCAACTTGATCTGCTGGATGAAGATGTCGTGCTCCGGCGACACCCCGCCGGTTGGGTGGGGCGACTTCCAGTAGAAGCTCAGCCACTCCTGGACCCCCGACTGCCCGGCGCGCTGGGCCAGGTCCAAGAAGAGCGCCAGATCCAGCACGATCGGCGCCGCCAGGATCGAGTCCCGGCACATGAAGTCGACCTTGATCTGCATCGGGTAGCCCATCCACCCGAAGATGTCGATGGCGTCCCACCCCTCCTTGTTGTCACCACGGGGCGGGTAGTAGTTGATCCGCACGACGTGGTCGATGTTGCCGTAGAGCTCGGGGTACACCTCGGGCTGCAGGATCGTGTCGAGCACGCCGAGCTTGGAGACCTCCTTGGTCTTGAAGTTCTCCGGGTCGTCGAGCACCTCGCCGTCGCGGTTGCCCAGGATGTTGGTCGAGTACCACCCGCGCATGCCGAGCATCCGGGCCTTGTACCCCGGCGCCAGGATCGTCTTCATCAGCGTCTGGCCGGTCTTGAAGTCCTTGCCCGTCACCGCCACCCCGTTCCGCAGGGCCAGCTCCTCCATGCACGGGAGGTCGATCGACAGGTTCGGCGCACCGTTCGCGAACGGGACGCCCGAGACCAGCGCCGCGTAGGCGTAGATCTGACTCGGCGAGATGTTGTCGTCGTCGGCACGCAGCCCGGCCTCGAACGACTCGACCGTGGCGTGCACCTCGGAGGGCTCCTGGTACGCCTCGGTGGAACCGCACCAGACCATCACGAGCCGGTCACAGGACTGCTCGACCCGGAACCGTTCGATGTCCTCGATCACCTGCTGGGCCAGGTCCCACTTGTCGGTCCCGGTCTTCACGCGCACCCCGTCGAGCCGCTTGACCCAGCGCTGGTCGAACACCGCCGGCATGGCGACGACCCCTTCGAGCTCGGCCGACAGCGGGGCCAGGTCCGACTCGTCGAGGACGCCACAGGTCCGGGCCGCCTCCAGGGCGTTCGCCGAGATCGGGTCCCAGCCCCCGAAGACCAGGTCGTCGAGGGTCGCCAAGGGCACGAAGTCCCGGATCAGCGGGTTGCGACCCTCCTCGCGGCGGCCCAGTCGGATGTGGGCCATCTGCGCCAGCGATCCGATGGGCTCGGCCAGGCCCCGGCGGGCGGCGAGCACCCCGGCGTAGGCGGTGGACGCCACCGCCCCCATGCCGGGGGTCAGGATCCCGAGGCGTCCGGAGGCGGGAGCGATGGCGAGCGGTTCGGGCATGGCGAGCACTCTAGGCCCCCGCAGGGTCGGGCGACCCCGGGCCCCACGATGCAGGGTCGGGCGACCCCGGGCCCCACGATGCAGGGGCCGGGCGACCCCGGGCCTCACGATCCCGGAGCTCCTGTTCCAGCCGTCGGGTCCGCAGTCGGAGCGCGTCCTCCGGGTCCACCCCGGCGGCACGGGCCACCTCGACCACCGCGGCGAGCGCCTCGGCGACCGCAGCCGGGTCCCCGGGCGACTCGAGGAGCGCCGAGACCCCGGCACGCAGCCCGGGGGCCGAGTCCGCCAGCCCGTGCGCCGACGCCTTGGCCGACACCGCCCGGGCCCGCGCCAGCGCCGGCAGGTCCCGCGGGATCCCGTCGAGGGCCGAGGTCCGACCGGGCTCAGCCAACTTGGCCGCCTCCCACCGCCGGTGCGCCTCAGCGGGGTCGAGCGGACCACCGGTGGAGCCGTCGAGGTCCGCATGACGGCGGCGGAGCTTGTCGTCGATCCCCGACACGACGTCGACGTGGGAGAACCAACCCGCCTCCTCGGCGAGGGTGGCGTGCAGGACCACCTGGTACAACACGTCGCCGAGCTCGGCGCAGACCTCGTCCGCCCCGTCACCCGTCTCCGGGTCGTACTCGTCGATCGCCTCGAACAGCTCGTAGGACTCCTCGAGCAGGAAGGGGCGCAGCGATCCGTGGGACTGCGCCGCTTTCCAGGGGTCGCGACGCCGCAGCGTCGTCACCAGGTCGACGAGGCGCAGGAACTCCCCCGCCAGCGGCGCCCCGAGCGCCGGCACGAAGACCGAGGTGAGGTGGTCGGCGTCGGCGAACCGGTCGAGGTCCGCCCACGCGACCCGCTGCACCCGCTCGTCCGGGAGGCCCAGGTGGTGCAGCACCGTGACCTCGACCCCGGGGTCCTCGTCGACGGACAGCTTCATGTCGGACAGCACGAAGGGGTGGTCGCACTGGGCGACGAGGAACGGCCCGGCCGACCCGGCACTCCGCTCGGCGAAACGGTGTCCGTCGACCAGGTGCACGCCGAGCTCCACGGGGTCGATGCCGAGCCGCACCCAGGCCAGGTCCACGAACGACAGCGCCGGGTGCAGTCGGACCCGCACCCTCGGGTCGGCCAGCAACAGCTCCACCGTGCGCTCGGCCACGACCGGCGAACCGGGCACGGCGTAGACCACCGGCCCGTCACCCGCAGCCAGATCGACCAGCGACTCGACGACGGACCCGTACACCTCGTCGAAGGATGACGACTGCTCGTAGCGGTCGTCGAACGACGGGGCCGCAGCCAGGGCCGGGACCTCGGCCACGGCGGGGTGCCGGGACGTCCGCAGCCGGAGGGTCGCCGACGAGGCCAGCAGGTCGAGCGTGCCGGCGGTCAGGAGGTCCGAACCAGCGGGACCCAGACCGACGACGTCGATGACGGGTGGCCCGGGTTCGTCGGCGCCGGGGTCGGCCGGAACCACCGGATCAGGGGGTGGGCGTTGCGGTCGGGTCCTGCGTCACCGGCGGGCCCGGGGTCGCCCCGGTGCCGTCTGCGGGAACCTCTGCGGGGACCTGATCGGGGACCTCGGCGGGCGGCACGGCGATCGGCTCCGGCCCGATCGAGACGACCGGACCCTCCGGCGGTGCGATCTCGAAGGTGCCGCTCGGCCCGACGACCGGTCGACCGTAGCGGGGGTTCACGTCGACGGCGTCGGGCAGGATCAGGTTGAGCCAGAACCCGGCGGCCTGAGACGGGGCCTGGGAACCGCCGAACTGTTCGATGATCGAGCCGAGCTGCTCCTGGGTCGCCTCGTCCTCGAAGCCCAGCCGCTCACGACCGTCGACCCGGAAGAACACCGCGACCGGCCCGTTCTGGCTCTCGATCGTCACCGGCGGTGGCGTCGACCCGGGGGTCGCCCGCTCGATCGCCTCACGGAGTCCGACGGGGAGCTGCGCCGTCGGCACGCACGCCTCGGCGGGGTCGAAGACGAGCTGGGACTCCTCGATCTCGGCGGCGGCCTCTTCGAGCGGCCGGCCGCTGCCGACGAGGTCCACGACCGCCTCCGCCCGCTCCTCGGCGACCGCCAGCACGGCGACGCAGGTCCGCGACCACAGGCTGGGGGCCCCGTCGTAGAGGCGACGGAGGTCCTCCTCGTTCGACGGATCGATGGCAGTCAGTCGGTTGCCGAGCGCCGTGGTGGCCGCCACGAACGCCGCCAGTTGGTCGAGCGCCCGCTCACTGAGGCCCGGGGGCACCTGCTGCTCGACGCTCCCGCGCGCCTCGTCCACCAGTGCGTCGTCGAGGGTGAGGCCCCACCGTTCCAGTTCCGTCGCCGCTGCGGTCCGCTGCACCTCGAAGCCCAGTGCGGCCCTCGCCGAATCCCCCGGCACCACCGACTCGGTCCCCGGGAGACCGCCACCGATCGCCTGCAGGAACGCCTCGTCCGCCGCGAGCTCGTCGACGGTGGCGGTGGACACCGGTGTCCCGAGCACGACGGCCGCCCGGTCGTCGGCCGCAACACCACAGGCGGCGGCGAACGTGGCCACCAGGACCAGACCGGCCAGGACTCGGGCAGTACGCATGGCCGCCGATGCTACCGCCGGCCGGCAGGCGGACCTGCGTCGGAGGCGCCCGGCGCCGACGACTCGCCCAGCAGCTCGTCCACCGCCGCCAGCAGACCCGGGACGAGTGCGTCCCCCCGCTGCGCCGGCAGGAAGAGCTCCTCGGTCTCGGCCTTGTAGTGGGCACCGCGGTGCGACCGCTCCAGCCGGACCAGCCGCGAGGCCCGCAGCCGCACCGGGGACAGGCGCGCGACCAACGGCGGCCCCGAGAGCGCCGAGCCCTTGGCGACGACGAGCTCCCGGATGCCGGTGCGCACGCAGGCCGCCCGCAGCCGAGCCACACCCAGGAGCATGCGGGCCGGCTCGGGCACCGGGCCGAACCGATCGACCCACTCCGCCTCGATCCGATCGACCTCGTCGTCGTCGGCGACGGCCGCCAGACGGCGGTACGCCTCGAGCCGCAGGTCCTCGCGGGCGATGTAGTCGTCGGGCAGGAACGCCGGGACGGGCACCTCCACGACGACCTCGACCGGCTCCTCCGCCGGTTCGCCGTTCAACTCGGCGATCGCCTCGGTGACCATCTGGCAGTACAGGTCGTAGCCGACCGAGGCCACGTGGCCCGACTGTCCGGTTCCGAGCAGGTTGCCCGCCCCGCGGATCTCCAGGTCCCGCATGGCGATCCGGAACCCGGACCCCAGCTCCGTCGTCTCGCCGATGGTCCGGAGCCGCTCGTCGGCCTCCTCGGACAGCGCCCGGTCGGGCGGATGGAACAAGTAGGCGTACGCGCGCTGCCCCGCCCGGCCGACCCGCCCGCGGAGCTGGTGGAGCTGACCGAGCCCGAGCAGGTCGGCGCGCTCCACCACGAGGGTGTTCACCGTCGGCATGTCGATGCCCGACTCGATGATCGTCGTGCACACCAGCACGTCCGCCCGACCCTCCCAGAAGTCCACGACGACCCGCTCGAGGGAGGTCTCGTCCATCTGGCCGTGCGCCACGGTGATCCGGGCCTCGGGGACGAGCGCCCGCAGGCCGGCGGCGTGGTCCTCGATGTCGCGGACCCGGTTGTGGACGTAGAACACCTGACCCTCACGGAGCAGCTCCCGTCGGATCGCCTCGGCCACCGCCCGCTCGTCGTAGGCCCCGACGTAGGTCAGGATCGGCTGACGGGCCGCCGGGGGCGTCTCGAGCAGCGAGAGGTCACGGATCCCCGTCAGGCTCATCTCGAGCGTCCGGGGGATGGGCGTGGCGCTCAGCGTGAGCACGTCGACGTTCGTGCGCAGCTGCTTCATCGCCTCCTTGGCCGCCACCCCGAAGCGCTGCTCCTCGTCCACGACCAGCAGGCCCAGCGACGCGAAGCGGACATCGGCCGAGAGCAGCCGGTGCGTGCCGATCACGACGTCGACGGCCCCCGAGGCCAGCCCCTCGAGCACCGTCCGGACCTGGGAGTCGGTCAGGAACCGGGACAGGACCTCGACGCGGACCGGGTGGCCGGCGAACCGGTCCCGGAAGGTCGCGAAGTGCTGCTGGGCCAGCAGCGTGGTGGGCACGAGCACGGCCGCCTGGCGGCCGTCGGCCACCGCCTTGAACACCGCCCGGACGGCCCCCTCGGTCTTGCCGA
>SXMI01000177.1 GCA_005777415.1 Actinomycetota bacterium
GCCCTTGTCGCAGACCGGACAGTCGAGCGGGTGGTTCGCGAGCAGGAACTCGAGCACCCCGTCCTGGGCCTTGGCGACCAGGTCCGAGGTCGTGTCGACCACCATGTCGGGAGCCACGTTGATCATGCAGCTCGGCTGCAGCGCCGGGCCCCGGCCGGTGTCGACCTCGACGAGGCACATCCGGCACATGCCGACCGGCTCCATGCGCGGGTGGTAGCAGAACCTCGGGATGTAGGCGTCGTTGCGCTCGCACGCGTCGATGAGCAGCTCACCGCGCTGCACCTCGACCTGACGACCGTCGACGGTGATGGTGACGGGATCGGTGACCTCCACCGGGCGGGGACGCTCAGACACCGGAACCTCCGACCGACTCGACGGCCACGGCGACCGGGATCGGGTCCCGCCGGGTGATCCGGGCCTCGAACTCGTCGCGGAAGCGGCGGATCGCCGAGGTGATGGGAGCCACCGAGGACGGACCGAGCGGGCAGATGGTCGTCTGCCGCGGCGGGAAGGGCACCGCGTCGAGTCCGTGGTCGGGGTCGGCCGCCACGGGGTAGGGCCCGGGGCTGATGTTGTCGGCGACGTCGAGGAGCAGGTCGATGTCCGAGGGCCGTCCGTGGCCCTCCATGATCCGCTCCAGGATCTTCTCCTCCCAGGTGGTGCCCTCCCGGCAGGGGGTGCACTTCCCGCAGGACTCGCGGGCGAAGAACCGGACCAGGCTGAAGCAGGCCTCGACGGCGTCGGTCGTGTCGTCCATCACGACGACGGCGCCCGAGCCGAGCATGGACCCGGCGGCGCCGACCGGCCGGGCCTCGAGGGGCAGGTCGACCTGCTCCGGGAAGAACCACGGGGCCGACGCACCGCCCGGGATGAACATCTTCAGCGCCCGCCCGTCGCGGATCCCACCGCCGTAGCGTTCGTCCTCGAACAGGTCGCGGAACGTCGTCGTCCCCTGGGGAACCTCGTAGATACCCGGGCGGCGGACGTGGCCGGAGAGCGCGATCAACCGGGTCCCCGGCGACGTCTCGGTCCCGACCGAGGTGAAGGCCTCGACCCCGTGGTGGAGCAACCACGGCAGGTTCGAGAGCGACTCGACGTTGTTGACGATCGTCGGACGCATGTACAGGCCATTGGCCGCCGGGAAGAACGGCGGCTTGAGCCGCGGCATCCCCCGGTTCCCCTCGAGCGACTCGATCAGGGCCGTCTCCTCGCCCACGATGTAGGCGCCCGCTCCCCAGTGGAGCACCACGTCGACGCTGAAGTCGGTGCCCAGGATGTTGCGTCCGACCAGGCCGGCGGCCTTCGCCTCGTTCAGCGCCGCAGCGATCCGCTCCTGGGCGTGCGGCATCTCGCCCCGCACGTACAGGAACACCTGGGCCGCCCCGATGGCGTAGGCGGCGATCAGCGCACCCTCCACCAACTGGTGCGGGTCGCGCTCCATGAGCATCCGGTCCTTGTAGGTCCCGGGTTCCGACTCGTCGCCGTTGACCACCAGGTAGCGGGGCCACACGCCGGGGGGACAGAAGCCCCACTTGACCCCGGCAGGGAACCCGGCGCCCCCTCGACCCAGGAGCGTCGCCGACACGACCGTCTCGCGGACCTCATCCGGTGTCCGCTCCAGCGCGGCGGCCAGCCCGGAGTAGCCCGGGTAGGAGCCGGAGGTCCGGTACACGTCGAGCGTGTGCCCGTCGGCCACGTCGAAGCGGGACGACACGACCAGCGGCATCGGCCCATCGGTCACGGCTCCGCCGTCGGCGGTGGCGGTCGCGTCGCTCACGATCCCCCCTCGGCGGCGGCAGCGTGGCGCTCGATCCACGGCGGCACGGTCTGGTCCTCGGGCGGGGTCACGTTGGCCAGGTCCTCGGGGGCGAGTTCCTGACGCACCAGACCCAACGTGCCGTGCGGCGGGAAGTCAGCCGCACGGCCGGTGCCCGAACGCAGGTCGTCGATCAGGGCGTCGAGCGTCGCCTCGTCGACCCGCTCCACGTAGCGGTAGTTCACCTGCAGGGCCGGTGCCTCGGTGCAGGCCGCGATGCACTCCACGTCCTCGAGGGTCACGGCGCCGTCGGCGGTGGTCCCGCCGGCGCGCACGCCGAGACGCTCCTCGGCCCGGGCCAGCAGGTCCGCGGCGCCGACGATGCGACAGGAGATGTTCGTGCAGATGTTCAGGCAGTAACGACCCACCGGGTGCAGCTTGAACATCTCGTAGAAGCTCGCCGTCCCCAACACCTCGGCCGGGGTGCAGCCGACCAGCTCGGCGACGTGGGCCATGCCGTCCTCGGTCAGCCAGCCGTCCTGCTCCTGGGACAGGTGGCAGAGGGGGATGGTCGCCGACTTCGGCTCGGGGTAGCGGGCCACGATCCGACGGGCGAGCGCCTCGTTGTCCTGGTTGAACCGTGCCACGTCAGTGCGCTCCGGAGCTCAACGGTCCACGTCGCCCATGATCGGATCGACCGACGACACGATGGCGACCGTGTCGGCGATGAGCGAATCCTGCATCAGGTGGGGAAGGGTCTGGAGGTTCACGAAACTCGGGGCTCGGATGTGCATGCGGACGGGATGGGACGACCCGTCCGAGACCAGGTAGCAGCCGAGTTCGCCCCGGGGGTTCTCCACCGCCACGTAGACCTCGCCCTCGGGGACCTTGAACCCCTCGGTGAAGATCTTGAAGGGGTGGATCAGTGCCTCCATCGAGTCATCGCTGCGGGCACGGGGCGGCGGGGTGACCTTCTTGTCCTGGATCCGGTAGTCGCCGTCCGGCATCTTGTCCATGCACTGGCGCACGATGCGAATCGACTCGCGGATCTCGGCCAGCCGGATGCTGTAGCGGTCGAAGCTGTCCCCGTAGGTGCCCACGACCACGTCGAAGTCGAGCTGGTCGTAGCAGAGGTACGGCAGGTCCCGACGCAGGTCCCAGGCGTAGCCGGTCGAACGGAGGATCGGGCCGGTCGCCCCGAGGCTGATCGCCTCCTCGGCCGTGATGACCCCGACCCCCTGGAGCCGCTCCCGCCAGATGGGCTGGCCGGTCATGAGGGTGTCGAACTCCTCGAGCCGCTCCGGCAGGACGCCCAGCACCGAGTCGAGGTGCTCCGCCCATCCGTCCGGCAGGTCGGCGGCGACCCCACCCGGACGGATGTAGTTGTGGTTCATCCGCAGCCCGGTGACCATCTCGAGGAACCGCAGCAGCTCCTCGCGCTCCCGCCACCCGTAGAGCATCATCCCGACCGCACCCAGGTCCATGCCGTTGGTGGCCATGAACAGCATGTGCGAGGAGATCCGGTTGACCTCGCACATGAGCGTCCGGATCCACTGCGCCCGCTCGGGCACCTCGATGCCCAACAGCTCCTCGGTGGCGAGCGAGAAGACGAGCTCGTTGAACAGGGGCGCGGCGTAGTCCATCCGGGTCACGTTGGTCGGACCCTGCAGGTAGGTCAGCTCCTCACCCGTCTTCTCCATGCCGGTGTGGAGGTAGCCGATGATCGGCCGACACTGAACAACGATCTCGCCGTCCAGCTCTAGCTCCAGGCGCAGCACCCCGTGGGTGGAGGGGTGCTGAGGACCCATGTTCATGATCATCCGCTCGCCGATGCCCTCGTCGGTCGGCGGCTGGTAGCCGGAGCGCTCCTCGGCCTCGGTGGCCGACATGCGGAGCACGGCGTCGTCGGAGGCGAGGCGCTCCCGGGCGGCGTCCAAGGCATCGAGGTCCACCACGGGGTCCGCCGAGTCCACGGTCGTCGGGTCGAGCGTCTGGCTCACGGCCGGCCTCCCGCACCGCTGGAACCGACCTTGAACTGCACGGGGATCCGGCCCGTCGACTCGTCCTTGCGGAGCGGGTGGCCCTCCCAGTCGTCCGGGAGCAGGATCCGGCTCAGGTCCGGGTGACCGTCGAAGGAGATGCCCATCAGGTCGTGCGTCTCGCGCTCCGACGCCTCCAGGCCCGGGTGCACCTCGACCAGGCTGGGGACGGTCGGATCGGACTCCGGGACCTGGACCCGCAGACGGGTCCGGCGGCGGGCCCGGTGGTCGAGCAGGTTGACGACCACCTCGAAGCGCTCCGGCTGCACCGATGCGGGGAGCCCCCGGCGACCCGGGGTCCCCAGGTAGTCCACGCCGCACAGGTCGACGGCCACCCAGTAGCCGTCGGCCCGGAGGCGTTCGACGAGCGCCCGGTAGCCGTCACGGTCGGGGTGGAGCACCTCCTGGCCGCGGGAGTCGCTCACGGGGACCCCGTGGAGCATCTGCTCCTCGACCGGGTCCGCACCCGGCTGCGCCGGCTCCTCCGGAGCGCCGTCGCCGGTCGCCCCGTCCTCGCCGGCCATCAACGGATCCCGCTGGACGGGCCGGTCGGCGTCGCCACGAGCGTGGGGGCCGCCTGACCGTCGAGCTGGTCCACCACGATCCCGGCCCCACCGCCCATGGACTCCCGGCGGCGCAGGATCTCACCGTCCTCGATGAGTCCGTGCAACGTGATGATCGCATGCAGGAGGGTCTCCGGTCCGGGGGGACACCCCGGTGCGTACACGTCGACCGGCACGACCTGGTCGACACCCTGGACGATCGCGTAATTGTTGAACATGCCACCCGACGACGCACAGA
>SXMI01000031.1 GCA_005777415.1 Actinomycetota bacterium
CCCCCCCCCCCCACAACGCAGGGCAGGGCAGGGCAGGGAGTGCCGGTGCCGTCGGGTGGCCCGGGGGCATGCTGGAGGCGTGAGCGTGTTCCATCCCGAGGATCCACCCGAGGGGTCCGACACCGGAACCGGTATCGGCACCGGTACCGGCGACGGCACCGCTGTCGGCACGGCGACCCGACCGCCCGCGTGGGTCGGGGCGATCTGCGGGATCGTCTCGGCCGCCGCCGGTCTGGCCGTCGGCGAACTGCTGGCGGGCCTGTGGAGCAGTTGGAGGTCACCCGTGGTGGTGGTGGGCGACCGGGTCGTCGACCTCGTGCCGCCGGCGGTGAAGAGCTGGGCGATCGACACGTTCGGGACCAGCGACAAGGCCGTCCTGCTGGCGGGGACGCTCGTCATCCTGTCGGCCGTGGCGGTGGTCGTCGGTGTGTGGGCGACCCGGGGCCGCTGGTGGGCGGCATGGTCGGGCGTGGCGGCCTTCGCCCTGGTGGGTGCGGTGTCGTCGCTCGGCCGGGGGAGCGCGGGAGCGGTGGCGGTCGTGCCGAGCATCGTCGGTGGTGCGGTCACTGCGGCGGTGCTCTGGTGGACCGCCACGGTCGCCCGCCGAGGTTGGGTCGACGAACCGGAACGTTCAGCCGCGCTCACCCCGGCGGTGGCCGACGACCGTGTGGTCTCCATGCGGGCGCTCCAGGCCGACAGCCGCCGTCGCTTCCTGGGGGTCGCTGCCGGCGTCGGTGCGGCCTCGGTGGCGGTGGCGGGCGCCGGGCGGTGGATGCAACGACAGGCGGCGGTGACGGTCGAGCGGCTGCGCGTCCTGCTCCCCGCCCCGGTCAGTCCGGCGCCGCCCGTGCCCGCCGCGGCATCGCTCGACGTTCCGGGTGTGGCGCCGTTCGTCACGCCGACCGAGGACTTCTACCGGATCGACACGGCGCTGGTCGTGCCGCAGGTCCGGACCGACGACTGGACGCTCCGGATCACCGGTCGCGTGGACCGTCCGGTGACGATCACCTACGAGCAGCTCCTGGCCCGACCGATGATCGAGCGCATCGTCACGATCGCCTGTGTCTCGAACGAGGTCGGCGGCGACCTCATCGGCACCGCCCGCTGGTTGGGGTGTCGCCTCGACGACCTGCTGGACGAGTCCGGCGTCCAGCCCGAGGCCGACCAGGTGGTCGGCGTGTCGGTCGACGGGTTCACCGCCGGGTTCCCGACCGCACTGCTCGACGGCCGGGACGCCATGGTCGTGGTCGGCATGAACGGCGAGCCGCTGACGGCGAAGCACGGGTTCCCGGCCCGGCTCGTGGTTCCCGGCGTGTACGGCTACGTCTCGGCCACCAAGTGGCTGAGCGAGATCCGCCTCACCCGGTTCGACGAGTTCGAGGGCTACTGGATCCCGAGGGGCTGGGCCGTGGAGGCCCCGATCCTCACCCAGTCCCGCATCGACGTGCCGCGGTCGGGTGCCCGGCTCACGGCGGGGGAGGCGACCCCGATCGCCGGCGTGGCGTGGGCGGTCCTGCGTGAGGTCACCCGGGTCGAGGTCCAGGTCGACGACGGCCCGTGGCAGGATGCCGAACTGGGCGAGGCCTACGAGCGGACCACCTGGCGCCAGTGGGTGCTGCCGTGGACGCCGACACCGGGGGAGCACACGATCAGGGTCCGGGCCACGGACTCGGACGGGATCCCCCAGACCTCGGAGGTGACCGACGTGGCCCCGGACGGTGCCAGGGGTTGGCACACCGTCCCGGTGGTCGCGACCTGAACGACCGGGGAACCGGCCGGCGGCCCCGGGACTCGAGCCGGGGCCCGATCAGGGGGTCCCGGACAACGCTCAGAGCGGCTCGACCTTGGGACCGTCGAGCACCCGACGGCAGTCCAGGACGGGCGCGGCGGCGGCTGCCACGGCCGCACGGTCGAAGCTCGAGTGGTCCACCAGGTAGGCGATGGCGTCCGAGCGGTCGATGTCCGCCTGGTCCCCGGTCACCGTCGTGATCCCCTCGGGGACCAGGGCATCGTCCACGTGGGGGTCGGCGACCAGCACGTCGGCACCCAGCTCGAGGAGCTGTTCGATGATCGGTCGGGTCGGGGTCTCACGCGCATCGCCGGTGTTGGCCTTGTAGGCCAGGCCGTACAGGAGGATCGTGGACCCGCGCACGGCCTTGCCCTCGTCGTTCAACATGTTCTGGATCCGGCGGACCACGTAGTCGGGCATGTGCTCGTTCACGTCGTTCGCCAGCTCGACGAACCGGAACTTCTGGCCCAGGGACCGCTCGACCTGCCAGCTGAGGTACGACGGGTCGATCGGCAGGCAGTGCCCGCCGACCCCGGGGCCCGGGGTGAACCGCATGTACCCGAACGGCTTGGTCGACGCTGCGTCGATCGACTCCCAGACGTCGATCCCCAGGTCGTGGGCGAAGATCGCCAGTTCGTTGACCAGAGCGATGTTGACGTGGCGGAACGTGTTCTCGAGCAGCTTCGTCATCTCGGCCTCGCGGGTCCCCGACACCGGCACCGTCCGCTCGACGAGCCGGTCGAAGAACCCCTGCACGGCCTTGAGCGATGCCTCGTCGACACCGGAGACGACCTTCGGCGTGTTGCCCAGGTTCCAGGTCGGGTTGCCCGGGTCGATCCGCTCGGGGCTGTAGCCCAGGTGGAAGTCCCGCCCGGCCCGGAGACCGGAACCGGCCTCGAGCAGCGGGGCGACGAGCTCCTCGGTCGTCCCCGGGTAGGTGGTCGACTCCAGGATGACCGTGCAGCCCTCACGGACGTGCGGGGCGAGCGTCTCGGCCGCCGACTCGATGTAGCTCAGGTCCGGCGCCCCTTCGGCCATGGGGGTGGGCACCGAAACGACGGCGATGTCGAAGTGCGCCAGGTCGATCGGGTTCGTGGTGGCCCGGTACCGATCCGCCCGGAGGGCCGCCTCGAGCTGCTCGTCGGAGATGTCCTCCACCGGCGACCGGCCGGCGTTCAACATGTTGCACTTCCGTTCGTCCACCTCGAAGCCGAGGACGTCGAACCCTGCGTCCACGGCGCGCATGGACACGGGCAGGCCCACGTAGCCCTGCCCGATCACGACGACACGCCCCTCGATACGACCAGTCACGTTGCCCCACACGTCTCGGTCCTCTCCCCCGTCCATCAGTCTGTCGACGTGACCCCTTCCCGGTCAACGTCCATGAGCGGCGGGTGCTCCGCCGCCGGCCTCCTCAGCTGCTCGTCGCCATCTCCAGCAGGTCCGGCCGCGACCGGAACCACTCGATGGTGCGCTCGAGTCCGACCTCGAGCGACACCGGGGTGACGTCGGGGAACAGGCTCACGAGTCGGCTGTTGTCGGCCTGGGTATGGCGCATGTCGCCCTGGCGGGGCGCCACGTGCTCGACCTCGAGCGGCTGTCCGAGCAGGCGTTCGAGGTGTGCGATCAGCTCGAGCAGGTTGGTCCTGCTCCCATAGGCCAGGTTGAGCGGACCCGGATCGCTCATCCCTCGGGTCGCAGCGATGGTCAGCACCTCGCACACGGTGTCCACGAACGTGAAGTCCCGCGACTGCTCGCCGTCACCGTGGACCGGCAGCGGTCGGCCCTCCATGGCCGCGGCGAGGAACGCCGGGACCACCGAGGAGTACGCGTGCCGCGGTGGCTGCAGCGGGCCGAAGACGTTGAAGAACCGGAACGCCAGTGTGGGCAGTCCGTAGCTCGACTGCCATGCCAGTGCGTAGGACTCGGTCGCCAGCTTGGACGCTGCGTACGGACTGAGCGGGCGGCAGGCCAGGTCCTCGGACTTCGGCATGGTGAGGTTGCCCCCGTACACCGACGACGAGGAGGCGACGACCACCTGCACCCCACCGGCCCGCCGTGCGGCCTCGAGCACGTTCATGGTGCCCGTGGCGTTGGCCTCGTGCGAGGGCTCGGGGTCGGCGACCGACCTCGGGACCGACGGTCGAGCCGCCAGGTGGATGATCGAGTCGGCACCGGCGAAGCACTCGTCGAGCGCCGCCGGATCCAGGATCGATCCCTCGACCAGCGTCGCGGCGGTGCCGTCCAGGTTCTCCCGGAACCCGGTCGCCAGGTTGTCGAGCGCGACCACCTCGTCGACTTCGTTGGCGTCGCTCAGCCACCGGCACAGGTTGCCCCCGATGAACCCCGCTCCGCCCGTGACCACGACCTTCATGGGTCTCACCTCCACGGATGTGCGATCTGCACCCTACCCACCCCGAACCCGGAACCGACCGGGTGGATCTTCCCGGGACCGCGAGTTCGGACACCGCGGCGGGCGACAGGTGGGATTGCCCAGCGCCGATCAGCTGCGGATCCGGCACCATCACGGTCGGGACGGCGGTCGACCACGACCGTCGGGATCCATCGCTCCACGGGGTTGACGGTGTTCAGCCATCGGGGGCCGGTGGGTCGGTTGCCCACGAGGAACGAATCTGGTTCACTCTCATCAGGGGAGCCGTCTCGAGGGGGGTCACGAGACTGATGTCGAAGTTCACGGGTGCACGCCTGGGTGAGTTGTTCATCCGGTACAGGTTCCTCTTCCAGGTCAGCTTCGATGCGATCTGCTGGGCGCTGGGCCTGTCGGTGGCGGCGCTGTTCCGGTTCGACTTCGTCATCACCGACGTGCCGTGGGGCGCCGTCGCCTCGTTCGCCGTGCTCGCCGCCGCCGTCCACACGCTGGTCGGGTTCCGCTTCGGCCTGTTCGTCCACCGCTGGGCCTACGGCGCCTTCGAGGAGGTCGCAGCCACCGTGAAGTCGGTCGGCGTGACCACCGTGATCGTCGTGCTCGTGAACCTGGTCCTGCCCGTCGGCGGACGGGCGCTCCCGCTGAGCGTGGCTGCGAGCTCGGCGTTCGTGGCGCTGTTCTTCATGATGGTGGGGCGCTTCGCCTGGCGGGTCCGCCTCGACCGGTGCAGCCGTGCCGAGGCCGACCGCGAGCCGATCGTGATCGTCGGTGCCGGCTACGCCGGTCGGCGGATCGTCGCCTCGATGCTCAAGGCCGGCCCCTACGAGCCGGTCGCCCTGCTCGACGACAACCCGGACCTCCGCAACCTGCGGGTGAAGGGCGTGTCCGTCCTCGGTTCGACCGACGACCTGGGCACGGTCGCCAAGCTGACCGGTGCGACCAAGGTGCTCATCGCGAGTCCGTCGGCGAGCGGTGAGACGCTGCGGGCGATCACGGCCAAGGCCGACCGCTCGTCGGTCGAGATCTACGTGCTGCCCGCCGTGCACGAGTTGATCGGTTCGGTCGGCCTGAGCGACATCCGGCCCATCGAGGAGGAGGACCTCCTCGGGCGTCGGGCGCTCCACCTCGACATCGACTCGGTGGCCGACTACCTCACCGGCCGACGGGTCCTCGTGACCGGGGCCGGCGGTTCGATCGGCTCGGAACTGTGCCGCCAGATCCACCGGTTCGCGCCGTCGGAGCTCATCATGCTCGACCGTGACGAGTCGGCCCTGCAGGCCGTCCAGATCTCGATCGAGGGACGGGGCCTGCTCGACTCCCGGAACCTGGTCGTCGGCTGCATCCGCGACGCCGACCGGATGCGTGAGGTCTTCGACGAGCACCGCCCCGAGGTGGTCTTCCACGCCGCGGCGCTCAAGCACCTGCCGCTGCTCGAGATGCACCCCGAGGAGGGCTGGAAGACCAACGTCTGGGGCACCCAGAACATGCTCGACCTGGCCGGTCGCTACGGGGTGGACCGGTTCGTGAACATCTCGACCGACAAGGCCGCCGAGCCGACCTCGGTGCTGGGCCTGACCAAGCGGTTCGCGGAACGGCTCACGGCGCAGGCCTCGCTGGACCACTCGGGGGTCTACCTGAGCGTCCGGTTCGGCAACGTCCTCGGCAGTCGGGGGTCGGTGATCCCGCTGTTCCGGTCGCAGATCGAGGCGGGCGGTCCCGTGACGGTGACCGACCCCGACGTCACCCGGTTCCTCATGACCATCCCCGAGGCCTGCGAGCTCGTCATCCAGGCGGGTGCGCTCGACCGGGACGGCCAGGTGCTCGTCCTCGACATGGGCGAGCCGGTGCGCATCGACGACCTGGCCCGCCGGCTCATCGCCGAGTCGCCCCGGAAGGTGGACATCGTCTACACGGGCCTGCGGGCGGGCGAGAAGCTCCACGAGGTCCTGTTCAGCCCGGAGGAGCAGCCGACGGACTCAGGTCACGAGCTGATCGCCGCAGTCGACGTGCCGCCGCTGACAGCGGCCTCGGCCCGGATGGCCGATCCCTTCGCCGTCGGCTCGCTGATCGACCTGAGCGAGGTGCCGAACCAGGAGCCGCTCGGCGACTCGCCCATCGGCGCACCGTCGGTCGATCCCGCCGTCGAGGCCTGAGCCGACCGGACCGGTCGGATCGCTGCCGCGTCCTCGTCGACCGGGCCCGGCCCGGTGCCGGGGTGCCACACTCTCGCCGTGGAGGTTCGCTCGCTCCGGGTGGTCGGCCATGACGCGTCCCGGACTGGGGCCCCTCAGTCCCTGCTGACGTTCCTCCGGTGGCTACGGGACCACCGTCCCGCCGTCGAGGTGGGGACCTGCGTGCTCCGAGGGGGGCCGCTGCTCCCGGAGTTCGCACGGATCGGTGACGTCCGCTGTCCCGGCCCGGTCACTGTCGGTGCCGTGTCGGCCCTGACCACCCTCGGCTCGCCGTCCGGTCCCGGCCGGGTCGTCGCCGGTGTCCTGGCCCGGCGGCTGTTGGGGAGCGCGCCGGTCGACGTCGAGCTCGTCAACACGCTGGCGGCGTTGCCGGTGACGTCCTGGGCGCCGCGTCGCTGCCTCCGACGGGTCGTCGTCGTCCACGAGCTCGACGGCGTCGCCGACCGGGTGCTCCCTCCCGGGTCCGTCCGGTCGCGGGCACTCGCCGGCGTGGACCGGTTCCTGGCGGCCGGCCCGGCGGTGGCGACGATGCTGGTCGAGCGGTGGGCCGTCCCCCCGGATCAGGTCCGTGTGATCCCGGAGTTCGTGGCGGACGTCGGGATCGACCCGGAGGAGGTCCGGTCGCTCCGCAGGAGGGTGGCCCCCGACGGCGGTCGGCCGATTCTCCTGTCGTGTGGCGAGGCGTCCGCCCGGAAGGGCTCGGACCGGTTCGTGGACCTGCTCCGATCGTTTCCTGACGGGCCGGACGCGCCGGTCGGCGTCTGGGTCGGCGGGACGCCGGGTTCCCTCGGCTGGACGGAGCTGCTCGCCGACCGGGCGGCATCGGGTCTGGGTGACCGGCTCGTCCTGGTTCCCTCCACGCCCGACGCGCGCCGGTGGATCGAGGCCGCCGACGTCGTGGTCTCCACGGCACGGGAGGACCCGTACCCGCTCGCCGTCCTCGAGGCGGCGTCCTCCGGTCGTCCGGTCGTGGCGACCGACTCCGGGGGCGTGCGGAGCATCCTTCGTTCGGCCGACCTCGAGGACCTGGTCGTCGCCCAGGGCGATGTCCTGGGGCTCCGGGACCGGGTGGCCGGTCTGCTCGCCGATGGTGCCCGCTCGCAGCGGGTCGGCGCGCAGCTGCGCCGCGTGATCGGCACGGCGCACTCGGCCGAGACGGTCGGCCCTGCCTGGTGGTCGGCACTGGTGGAGGGCGGGTGACGGCGGCGGACGCCGGGTCCGCCGTCCGGATCGTCGTCCACGACCTGGGCCGGAGCGGCGTCCCCGTGGTGCTCCTCCGCTACCTCGCCGCGGCGCCGGGCGCGGCCCGGGCCCGGGTGTCGGTGCTCGCTGCCCCCGACGGCCCGCGGCGCCGCGAGCTGGAGGCGAGGCGGACCCCGGTGGCGGCGGTGTGGTCCGCGGGTCGGCGGGCTCCCGGGCGGGTCGCCGCCGGCGCGCTCGGC